>NZ_JBMFOO010000008.1:0-8521 GCF_049969575.1 Thermodesulfovibrio sp.
TCTTTATGGCAATCTGTGCATTTTAATTTTTTATGGACAGAACTTAAAAGATCACCTTCCTTTACCTGAACTGACAGAGTTTCTCCATTTTTCATCTTCATAACAATACTGCTGCTGTGACATTTTAAACAATATTGATTTTCAGGGAGGGACTTGACAGTCTTAACTGGTTTTACTCCATGATAACCATGACATTCAATGCAGGAAGCTGTTTTAGTTAGAGCATAATGAGCAGGATTTTTCTGAAGTTCTTTGTCAGTATGGCATTTTGTGCAAATAGCGGTCATTTGTGTTCTGTATTCTGTTTTACTTTTATAGTTGTAAACAGGATGTTTTACTTTTGAAAAATCATCATGGCAGACCACACACTGAAATTTACCATGAACAGAGTTTTTAATCTCTTGTTCATTTACTTTAAGAGAAATCTTTTCTTTATTTGGCAGAGTCTTAGTCATATTAAACTGATGGCAGGTTAAACAGTAATCATTAAAAGATGCTTTATTTTTCCATTCTTTTATGGAGTTAATATAGTGAGAACCATGACATTCTGCACATAAAATCTCACCCTTTTTCACAACTTCTCCGTGCATTTTAGGTTTAGTTAAAGAATCCTGAGGATGACAGATAAGACAATTTTTTGAAAATTCCTTTGTATAAACTTTTTTATCTGCTATTTTCTTTGGTTTTGGATGATTCTTTAATGTAATATCTGGATGACAGGAGGAGCAATCCATAGCTCCATGAACAGATTTTTCAAATTTAGCACCATCAATATAAAGAGAAAGGGATTGCCCATTTTCTAATTGTTTCGATAGTGTTTTCATTCCATGACATCGCAAACAGGATTTTACATCATCAGAAACTGCATCTTTTACCGGAATAAAATAGGAAATCAAAAAACACAGAATAATAACACTCCCGATTAATATTCCTCTCATCCCTCACTCCTTGTTTTATAAAGTTTGAAACATTATACCACAGTAGAAAGAGAATATCAATATTTATAAAAAATTTTAGAATAAACGATAATTATTTTTTATAAAGAGGATCTTCGCAGGTATTTTTAAGGCAATGTTTTACAATTTCTTCAATCTGGGAGGCAATTTTTTCTGAAAACCCAATTAATGCCTTATTACCAATAAATGTAACAGGAACTCCTCTTGGAGTTATATTGTAAGCTTTTGACATTGTTTGGAGAAGGCCTATTGAACCCGGAAGGGAAATTTCATAATCTTTAACTTGAAGTAATGGATATTTTTTCTTTAAATCAGATAGAAACAATTTTTCTTTAGCACAATGTGGACATCCTTCAGCCCAGAAAAGATAAAGGATAACTGGTTTTTTTTCTTTACAATATGCAGATGAAGCAGATAAAAAAAGTAAAAGCACTGAAGCAAAAATAATAATTTTTTTTAAATATGTCATAGAAAAATATATCACAACTGTGATAAATTAATCAATTAGGAACTTGAATTGGAGGAAAAATGCTTAACAGAGTAAATGAAAAAGTGTGGAATTTCTTTGCTTCTGTTGACCTTGCAGTAGCTTTATTTATTATTATTTCAGTTGGAGCTGCAATTGGGACAGTTATTCCTCAAAGCATTGAGCCTGAGCCTGTTATTAAATTTTTCTCTAAATTCATGTCAATTTCATCTGCTCATAAAACTTACGAAATAATTAGCCTTTTTGACCTTAATAATGTTTATCACAGCTGGTGGTTTACCTTTTTACTATTTATGTTTGCTTTAAACCTGATTGTCTGTTCAATTGACAGACTACCTGCTCTTATAAAATCTTTTAAAGTGCAGCCCCAGCCTTATCCTGTACAGGTACTGGATAAAATGCCAATAAAAAAGACAATAAAAATAAAGGATGATAGAATACTGGAGAAAATTAAAGAACTCTTTAAGAATAAAGGATTTTCAACATATTTTTTTGAAACTCAGGAAGGATTTCAACTCCAGGCAAAAAAATGGACCAAAACAAGACTGGCAGTATACTTAACTCATTTAAGCATCCTGATAATTCTTGCCGGAGCTTTAATAGGAACTTTTTTTGGATTTAGAGGTTCTATGAACATAGTTGAAGGAACAGGACTAAACTTTGCAATTTCTGATGAAGGAAAGGCTATTCCACTTGGTTTTGAGGTGAGGTGCGATAAATTTGAAGTTGAATACTACGAAAACTCTGGTATACCAAAAGCTTATAAAAGCTATATCAGAATTATTGAAAATGGTAAACCTGTTAAGGAAAACACTGTTATAGAAGTAAACCATCCTTTTACCTACAATGGAATTACCTTTTATCAGGCAAGCTATGGATTTCAACCAACAGAACACGCTGAGTTTAGATTTACTTATTTTGATAAAACAGGAAAAGAACACAACATTAAAGCACATTTTGAAGAAAAATTTAGAATTCCTGAGACCTCAGTTACTGCCTCTGTTATAGATTTTTCTCCTGCCTTAGGAATAGACGAAGAAGGCAGGCTTTTTAATATGAGCTCTGAGATGATTAATCCTGCTGTACTTGTAAGTTTTGAAGAAAATGGTAAAAAAACACAACAATGGATACTTAAAAAAATTCCTGAGACATGGCAGACTCCTTATGGAAAATTAAAATTTAACGAACTATGGGGTGCCCAATTTACAGGGCTACAGGTAAGACGAGACCCTGGAGTTCCTCTTATATACATAGGCTCAATTTTAATGTGTGTCGGACTTTTTATCTGCCTTTTTTTAAGACCCGTTAATTACTTTGCAGTAGTAAAGAAAAATGAGATAACTTTTTATGCCCCTACATCAAAAGGAATGGTTGAAAAACAAATTGATGAAATTATAAACAAATTGGAAGGAGACGAAAGATGAGCTATCAAACAATCTCTATTGCAGGACTTTTTTATATTATTGCAATGCCCATTTATATTGTGTATTTACTCACAAAAAATAAAAAGGTAGGCTTTGCTGCAACGGGTATGCTTTCTACAGGTGCTCTCATTCACATTTATGGATTTATTCAGAGATTTAAAGAAATGTATGTGATAAATCACTCAATTATGAGAAGCATTCCAGTAACAAATCTATATGAAAGTCTGGTTTTTTTTGTTTTGTGTATGGTCTTAGGTTATCTTTTTATTGAGTGGAAGTATAAAAACAGAAGCTTTGGAGTTTTTGTTTCCATTGTTGCTGGAATTACTATTGGACTTACAGATGTGCTCGGAATCACTAAGGAAGTTCAGCCCCTTGTTCCTGCTTTGAAAAGTAACTGGCTGCTCGCACATGTTACATTAAGTTTTATTGCCTATGCTGCTTTTGGAATAAGCTTTATAACTGGTCTTCTTCATGTAATAATGGAAACAAAAAATAAAAAATCTTTTAAATACATTTTTTCAACTTCAATTTTAGGCTTCATGCTTTTTATGTTTTTATCAATAATATTTGATGTTGTCTCAGCATCAAATCCTAAATCAGTTAAAATCTTTCATTCAACTCTGGGAAATTCTTCAATTGTAATTTCTATTTTTAGCTGGATAGCATTAATAGCAATGATTTTTATTTTCTGGAAATTTAGCGACTTTTTGATAAAAATCCTTAAAAGTTTAAAAATTACTCCAGAATTTCTTGAAGATGTTACCTATAAAGGAATTGCCTTTGGTTTCCCTATATTTACCATTGGAGGCTTGGTTTTTGGTGCTATATGGGCTGATCAAGCATGGGGAAGATACTGGGGATGGGATCCTAAGGAAACATGGTCATTGATAACATGGTTTGTTTATGCCTTTTATCTTCATGCAAAATTTATAAGAGGATGGAAGGGAACAAAAATTTCAATGATAGCAGTAATTGGCTTTATTGTAACTATTTTTACCTATCTTGGAGTAAATTTATTCTTAAGTGGATTACACTCTTACGGAAGCATGTAATTCATGATTGTGCTTGGAATTGATACATCCTGTGACGATACATCAGTGGCAGTGTTAGAGGATAGAAAGATCTTAAGCAATGTTGTTTCTTCTCAAATTAAGTTTCACAGTAAATACGGAGGGATTGTGCCTGAAATAGCCTCACGTAAACACATTGAATGGATATGGGATGTTACAGAAAAAGCTATTAATGAAGCAAATCTAACCATGAAAGATATTGAATTAATTGCTGTCTGTCATGGTCCTGGGCTTATTGGCTCTCTTTTAGTTGGACTATGCTTTGCAAAAGCATTAAGCTATGCATCGAGAAAATCTCTGATTGGCGTAAATCATCTTGAAGGACACATTCAGGCGATTTTTCTTGAAAAACTTTATCCTGATTTCCCTTTTCTAACTCTTATTGTATCAGGAGGCCATACAAGCCTTTACAGAGTAGATGATTTTGGCAAATATAAAGAACTTGGAAGAACTCGTGATGATGCAGCAGGAGAAGCCTATGATAAGGTAGCAAAAATGCTTGGAGTTGGATATCCAGGTGGACCTGTAATTGATTCGATGGCAAATGAAGGTAATCCAGAAAAATTTAATCTTCCAAGACCCTATTTGCATGGAAGTCTGGATTTTAGCTTCAGTGGATTAAAAACTGCAGTTAAGCTTCTTTTAAAAAATCTTGGATATGAAGAAGGAAAAGTTCCCGATGATGTAAAAAAGGATATATCAGCTGCCTTTCAGTGCTGTGTTATTGATGTATTAATTGAAAAAATAAAATGGGCAGCATCTATGGAAAAATTAAAAAGGGTTGTTATAACAGGAGGAGTGGCTGCAAACAGTGAATTAAGAAAGAGAGCTAAAATGATTGAAGGATTAGAGATTTATCTTCCTTCAAAATCTCTTTGCACAGATAATGCTGCAATGATAGCTGTTGCAGGATACCATAGATTTCTTAGAGGTGAAAAATCTGATCTTTATCTTAATGCAAGAGCTTATTTACCATTATAAAAAGGAGGAAAAATAATGAAAATTATTCTTGCATATTCAGGAGGACTGGACACTTCAGTTGCTATTAAATGGTTAAAAGAAAAGTACAATGCTCAAGTGATTGCTTTTTGCGCTGACATCGGACAGGAAGAAAATTTTGATGAAATTGCTCAAAAAGCTCTAAAAACAGGTGCATCAAATGTTTACATTGAAGATTTAAAAGAAGAATTCGTAAAAGAATACATATTTCCTATGTTAAGAGCGAATGCAGTATATGAAACAGGTTATCTTATGGGAACATCTATTGCAAGACCTCTTATAGCAAAAAAACAGATTGAAATTGCAATAAAAGAAAAAGCCGAAGCAGTAGCTCATGGAGCTACAGGAAAAGGAAACGATCAAGTAAGATTTGAATTGACCTATTATGCTTTGAAGCCTGACATAAAAGTAATTGCACCATGGCGTGAATGGGAGTTTGACTCCCGTAGCTCACTCATTGAATATGCCCAACGACATAACATTCCTGTTCAGGCAACAAAGGAAAAGCCTTACAGTATTGATAGAAATCTTTTTCACATAAGCTATGAAGGAGGAATACTTGAAGACCCCTGGAGAGAACCGCCAGAAGATATGTATACAATGGTAATACCTCCTGAAAAGGCTCATGATAAACCAACTTATATTGAAATAGAATATGAAGAAGGCAATCCAGTTGCATTAAACGGAGAAAGACTGTCAGGTACAGAGCTATTTCAAAAACTCAACAAAATCGCTGGAGAAAATGGAATTGGCAGAATAGATATTGTGGAGAATCGCTATGTTGGTATAAAATCAAGGGGAGTTTATGAAACTCCTGCTGGAACAGTTTTACACATTGCTCACAAGGCAATTGAATCAATAACAATGGACAGAGAATTAATGCATCTAAGAGATAGTCTAATTCCAAGATATGCAGAGCTTATTTATTATGGATACTGGTTTTCACCTGAAAGAATGGCTTTGCAAAAATTGATTGATGAAATCCAAAAAAATGTTACAGGCACAGTGAGACTAAAGCTTTATAAAGGCAACTGCATTGTTGCTGGAAGAAAATCTCCCTACTCTCTTTATAACAAGGAATTGGCAACTTTTGAAAAAGACCAGGTCTACAACCAGAAAGATGCTGAAGGATTTATAAAAATCAATGCACTGAGACTAAGAATGTTAAAAAATGTTTAATGAAGAAACAAGATTCTGCCTTGCTTTAAATGAAATAAAAGATCTGGGTCCTGTTCTGGTAAAAAGGCTTTTTAAAAAATTTAACTCTGCAAAAAAGATTTTTAGTTCAAGTATTGAAGAACTTGCTGAGGTTGAAGGAATAGGTATAGAAAGAGCTAAAAGAATAAAAGAATTTAACAACTGGAATGAGATAGACAGAACAATGAAACTCTGCGAAAAAAGAGAAATAAAAATTTACCCATTTAATGCTGCCCAATATCCAGGGCTTTTAAAGGAAATCTATGACCCCCCTGTGGTTTTATTCTGCAAAGGAGAGATAAAACCTGAAGATCATCTTGGATTAGCAATCGTGGGTTCAAGAAATTTAAGCGAGTATGGCAGAAGAGTAACAGATCGATTAGCCTCTGAGCTTGCATCCTTTGGAATAACCATTGTAAGTGGACTTGCAAGAGGAATTGATTCAGTTGCTCACAGAGCAGCACTGTCTCAGGGTGGTAGAACCATTGCTGTTCTGGGAAGCGGAGTTTTATATATCTATCCATCGGAGAATAAAACACTGGCAGAGAAAATTATACAAAATGGTGCGATTTTGAGCGAATTTTATCCTGAAGAAGGACCGAAAAAGGAGAACTTTCCAAAAAGAAACAGAATAATAAGCGGAATATCCATTGGCACAGTTGTTACAGAAGCTGCAATAAACTCTGGTGCTTTGATAACTGCATCTTTAGCTCTGGAACAGGGAAGAGAAGTTTTTGCTGTTCCAGGAAATATTACATCAAAAAACTCCGAAGGCACAAATTACTTAATACAAAAAGGCGCAAAAGTTGTTACAAAAATTGAAGACATACTTGAAGAACTATCTCATTTTATTCCATTATTAAAAAAGAAGAGTGAAACTGAAACGGTTGCACTTGACGATGATGAAAAAACTGTATTTAATATACTGGAAGAACCTTTAACAGCAGACGAAGTTGTTTTAAAAACAGGCATAAAAATAACCAAGGTTCTTGAGATACTTCTTAAACTTGAAATAAAGAGATTAATCATTAAGGCAGAAGGAAAATTTATGAGGAGGATTTAGATGAAGCTTCTTGATTTTTTGAGAGTTCTTGCAAGACAATTAATTGACAATGATTATAATGAGGACACTTTAAAGGATCTGTCTCTTATGGACATTGATTTACATCAAATTAAAGAAGAGCTTAATTTTATTGAAGGAAGCGAACTTCTTGATCGTGAAGAAATTGATATGATTAGAGCTTTGCTTGCTTATTTATTAATGAAAGAAACAGACCTCCATGAAGATGATATATACAGCTTTATTTTCAGCAAAGGAAAACAGATAGTATGGAACTGAAAGGAAAAAATCTTATAATTGTTGAATCACCTGCAAAGGCAAAAACAATTAATAAAATTGTTGGAAAAGATTTTGAGGTAAAAGCATCTATTGGACACATTAAAGATCTTCCAGAGGACAGGCTTGGCATTGATATTGAAAGAGGATTTCAACCTGAATACATTATAATTCCTGGTAAAGAAAAGATTGTAAAAGAACTCAGAGAGTCTGCAAAAAAAGCTCAAAAAATTTTCATAGCTACAGACCCTGACAGAGAAGGAGAAGCCATAGCCTATCACATCCGAGAAGAAATAAAAATCCCTGAAGAAAAAGTTTATAGAGCCATATTTCATGAAATTACTCCGAATGCAGTAAAAACAGCAATTGAACATCCATCAAAAATAGATTTAAACAAGGTATATTCTCAACAGGCAAGAAGAATTCTTGACAGACTTGTGGGTTACAATCTAAGTCCAATGCTTTGGAAAAAAGTTAAAAAAGGACTGTCTGCTGGAAGAGTTCAATCCGTTGCTTTACGAATGGTTGTTGAGAGAGAAAAAGAGATTCTTAAATTTCAACCTGTGGATTACTGGACCATACATGGTAAATTTGACAATGGCGAAAAACAACTTAATGCAAATTTATATAAATATAAAGGCAAACTTGTTGTTGACAGAACAGATGAAAAAGCTAAATTTTTGATTACTACAGAAGAAGATGCCAAGAGAATTCTTCAGGAACTTAAGACATTAACCTATTCACTTACTAGGGTTGAAAAGAAAAGAAAAAAGAAAAATCCGCCTGAACCTTTCAGAACAGCAACGCTTCAGCAACAGGCTTCTACAATACTTGGTTTTTCTCCTAAGAAAACAATGATGCTTGCTCAACAGCTATATGAGGGAATTGATATAGAAGGAAGCAGAGTTGGACTTATTACATATATGAGAACTGACTCTGTAAGGGTTGCCGAGGAAGCACAAAAATGGGCAAAAAAAATTATTGAGGAAACCTTTGGTAAAGAATTTGTAGGCACAGATAAAGGCAAACAAATTAAGAAAAGAACAACT
>NZ_JBMFOO010000008.1:8621-48441 GCF_049969575.1 Thermodesulfovibrio sp.
CAATTCAGAGCAAGTGGTTCAGTTGTTGTTTTCCCGGGATTTCTCATGCTCTATAAAGATGAAGAAACTGAACAGGATAATTTATTACCTTTGATGGAAGAAAAAACTCAACTAAAGCTTATTGAAATTGAATCAGAAAAACATACAACAGAGCCTCCACCAAGATACACAGAAGCAACACTTGTTAAAGCTCTTGAAGAAAAAGGCATTGGCAGACCCTCTACCTATGCAACAATACTAAGTACAATTCAGGAAAGAGGATATGTAAAAAAACTCAAGACAAGGCTTTATCCTACATATCTTGGTTTTGTTGTAAATGACCTGCTTGAAGAAAAATTTCCTGAGCTTATGGATTACAATTTTACCGCAAAAATGGAAGAAAACCTTGATAAAATTTCTCTAAATGAAGTGAAATGGGATAAAATCATTGAAGAATTTTATAAAGAGTTTAAAAAAGATCTTGAAGAAGCTTTAAAAATTGGCAAAAGAACAAAACCAAAAGCAATTAAGACAGCAATAAAATGCGAAAAATGTGGTAAAGACATGGTTATAAGATGGAGCAAAGGCTTACCATTTTTAGCATGTTCTGGCTATCCTCAATGCAAAAACACCAGATCATTGAACAATAATGAAAACCACAAAGAGACCAAACCTACAGACAAAATATGTCCACAGTGCGGAGCTCCACTTATTATTAGAAATGGTAAAAGAGGAGAATTTATTGCTTGCTCAAGATATCCAGAATGCAAACATACTCAATCAATCACTGCTGGGATAAAATGTCCTGAATGTGGTGGAGATATTTTAAAAAAACAGACTAAAAAAGGAAGAAGTTTTTGGGCTTGTTCTAATTATCCGGAATGTAAATTCACACTCCCTACTGAACCGATTTCAGTGGAATGTCCAGAATGTAAGTCTCCGTATATGTTGAAAAAGAAAAATAAAAAGGGTAAAGAATTTTTAATTTGCCATAACAAAGCCTGTAAAGGTAAAATAAAAATAAATGAAAACTCAGCTGGGACCGACCCTGCGCAACAGAAAGATGTGAACCCCGCCAGGTCCGGAAGGAAGCAACGGTAAGCATTCTTTTCTGTGTGCCGCAGGAAGTCGGTCCCTTTTTAAGGATTAAAAATGGCATATCTGGGGCTGGCAAGAAAATATAGACCTCAAAAATTCTCTGACCTTACAGGCCAAGAAGTGGTTGTAAAGATACTTGAAAATTCATTAAAAACAGGCAAAATTTCTCATGCCTATATTTTTTCAGGGCCTAAAGGAGTTGGTAAAACATCAACAGCAAGAATTCTTGCTAAAGCACTAAACTGCATGGACTCTCAAAACAAACCCTGTGACAAATGCCCCTCTTGCACTGCTATAAAAGAAGGCAGAGCAATGAGTGTGATAGAAATAGATGCTGCATCTCATACTTCAGTGGAAAATATAAGGGATTTAAGAGAAAATATCAGGTATGCTTCTGTAGAAGGAGTTTATAAAGTTTACATAATTGATGAAGCTCATATGCTCAGCCAATCAGCCTTTAATGCTTTCTTAAAAACACTGGAAGAACCACCTCCCCATGTGGTATTTGTTCTGGCAACAACTGAGCCAAGGAAAATTCCTCTCACTGTTCTAAGTAGATGTCAGCATCTTCAATTCAGAAGAATTCCGGTTAATTTAATAAAACAGAGACTCCAGTTTATTTGCAAGAAAGAAAACATAGATATCACAGAAGAAGCGCTCTACACTATAGCGTCAAATGCTGAGGGAAGTATGAGAGATGCTTTAACACTGCTTGATCAGGTAACATCATTTACAGATAAAATAACGCAGGAGGATGTAAATTTATTAATTGGTGGAACTGATATAAAAATACTTTACGAACTAACTGAAGCCTTAATTGATGGTGATAAAGAAAAAATTGTCTTAAAAGTAGAAGAACTCAACAGCACTGGCACTGATTTCAAGCGGCTGACCACTGATTTAATCCAATTTCTGAGAAATACTCTTGTCAGTAAAATTACAAAAAATTTCAAATTATATATAACTGAATCAGAGTCGGAATTAATTGAAAATCTAAGCAAAAAAACATCTGAAGAACATCTGGTGCTTCTGCTTAAGGAATTAATTAATTCTGAATTTGCAATAAAAAATTCCTTTTTCCCGAGAATTATTTTTGAAATAACCCTTCTTAAGCTAAGTTTTCTGTCTTACTTCAAAAATATTGACGAAGCTATAAAAGAAGTTAGAAAATCTTACGCTTCTCTGGAAAATATAAAGCCCCAAAAATCTTTGATTCAACATATAAAGCATTCACCCGAGGAAACACAAACTTCTCAGAAAATCACATCTCAGACCAAAGAAGCAATCTGGCAAAAATTTCTTGAAAAACTTGAAGCTCACAATCATTTACTTGCCATGAAAATTAGGCATGCTAAAGTTAATTTTGAAAATGATGAAATCCAATTGATTTACAACGGTGGTGCTTCTCTGTATGCTGATTCTGTAAAGGAAAATCTTACAGACATTCAAAATTTATTGAAAGAATCAGGATTTGATGGTAAGATAACTATAAAAACTCTGAAAGATTTAAATACGCAGAAGTCAAAAGAAAATTTAACAGAAGAAATAATTAATCATCCTCTTGTTAAAAAGACTTTACAACTTTTTGAAGGAAGAATATTTAATATAATACCTAAAAAAGGAGGAGAAAATGTCTAAGAAAATGTTTGGTGAGATAATGAGACAGGCACAGAAAATTCAGGAACAGATTCAGAAAAAACAGGAAGAAATAAAAAATATGACAGTTGAAGCAAGTGCAGGCGGAGGAATGGTTATTGCTCAAGCAAATGGAGCTGGAGAAATTATTTCAATAAAAATTGATAAAGAAGTTGTAAATCCTCAGGATGTGGAAATGCTTGAAGATCTGGTTATTGCTGCTGTAAATGAAGCATTAAAAAGAGCCCATGAGCTTGCTCAGGCTGAGATGGCTAAAGTTTCAATGCCTTTTAATCTTCCAGGAATGCCTGATTTAAGCAGTCTTTTTGGTAAACTATGAGCAATCCCATAGAAAAACTTATTGATAATCTCTGTAAACTTCCAGGGATTGGAAGAAAGACTGCGCAGAGGCTTGCTTTTTTTATAATGAGCATGCCTGAAGAACAAGCCATTCAAATTGCCGAAGCAATTATAAATCTGAGAAAAAAAGCCAGATACTGTCCTGTTTGCTTTAACATAACAGAAAATGAAAAGTGTAATATATGCAGTAATCCTGAAAGAGACCACTCAATAATCTGTGTTGTGGAAGAACCAAGCAACATAATTTTATTTGAAAAAACTGGATATAAAGGAACATATCATGTTCTTGGAGGAAACATATCACCTGTTGATGGATTAACTCCGGATAAGTTGAAAATAAAAGAGCTTGAAGATAGAGTTAAAACAGGACAAATAAAGGAAGTAATAATTTCAACAAGCCCGAATACCAAAGGAGAGCTTACAGCTCAATGGATTGCTGATCTTCTAAAAAAATACAACATTAAAATTTCAAGAATTGCCTATGGACTTCCAATAGGTATTGACATTGAGTTTGCAGATGAAGTAACATTGTCAAAGGCTTTGGAAGGAAGGAAGCCTCTGAATGTATGAAGAATTAAAAAAAAGAAGATTAGAGCTCGGAAAAACACTGGAGCAAATTGCTGAAGAAACGAAAATCAAAAAATCTTACCTTCAGTTAATAGAAAAAGGCAAATTTGATGAATTACCTATTGAGTTATACACAAGAGCATATATTAAAACCTATGCTCAGAGTCTTGGGCTTGACGCTTCTCTGATCTTAAAAGATTATGATGAATATCTTAAATCAAAAAAACAGACTGTAATTAAGATTGAACCTACAATAGCTAAGGAATCTTTAGAGAAAAAGTCCACTTTTTTAAAAAAATTACCTAACTGGAGCATAACCGCAGGAATTATCTTTACTGTTATTTTTATAACAATTTTACTTATCCAGTTTGAAAAAAAAGAACCTACCCTACCTCCTCCACCAGTAACCCAGCAAACAATGTCAGAAATACCAAAAGTTGAAGAAAAAATTGAAAAAACTGAGCCAAAACAAGAACTTTCTGTAAATAAACAAAAACTCGAAATTGAAGCTACCGATAAGGTGTGGATGAGAATCACAATAGATGATAAAGAAAAAAAAGAATTTCTTCTTAATCCAGGGCAAAAAATAGAACTTCACGCTAATAAATCATTTAAACTTCATATAGGGAATGCTGGGGGAGTTAAAATTTTATTTAATGATAAAGAGCTTGGAAAACTTGGAGAGACAGGCCAGGTAGTATATCTTAATCTGCCACAGGAGAAAGATTGAAAGGGGAAAGCATTTTAGAATTTATTAAAAAATCTGGAAAACCTTTAAGTTTTAAAGAAATATCAGACGCCTTCGGGCTTAAAGCTTCAGAAAGAAAAAAATTAAAATACACGCTTAAAGAACTTCTTGTACAGGGAAAAATTTTAAGAAATAGAAAAGGACTTTACCTGCCCATAAAAGAGGCAAAATTAGTAACTGGATTTTTTGAATCTCATAGAAATGGATTTGGTTTTGTAATTCCTGATTCTCCTAAAGAAAGAGATATATTTATACCTCCTCATGCCACAATGGGAGCAATGCATGCAGACAGAGTAATTGCAAGGCTTGAACAAAGCAGAAAAAGAGAAGGAAGAATAATAAGAATTATTGAAAGAGCTGTTAAAAAAATTGTTGGTAAAATTGAAAAATCAGGCCAGATTTTTTATATTCAACCAAGAAAGAAAAATATAAGCCAACAAATTGTTGTTGCTCCAGGAGACATTAAAATTAAACCAGGAGATATTGTTCTTGCTGAAATCACAACTTATCAACCTATGGTTGCAAAAATAGTTAAAGTTTTTGAAAAACCTAAAACTCCTCGGGAAGACTTAGAAATACTCATATATGAATATGAATTACCAAAAAAGTTTCCAAAAGATGTTGTTAATGCTTCAGAAAAGCTTTTTTTGAAAGGCATCTCAAAAACAGAGTTTAAAAATAGGGTAGACCTCAGGGAACTTCCCACTGTAACAATAGATGGAGAAAATGCAAAAGATTTTGACGATGCTGTATCAATAAAAAAAACAAGAAATGGTTTTATACTATGGGTTCATATTGCAGATGTAAGTCACTATGTAAAATGGGACTCTCCATTAGATATTGAGGCAAGAAAAAGAGGAACCAGCGTTTATTTACCAGATAGAGTAATACCAATGCTTCCTCCTGAATTAAGTGAAAATCTCTGCAGTTTACTCCCAAAAACTCCAAGACTTACATTTACAGTTGAAATGCATTTCAATAAGTTAGGTGAAAGGAAACAAAGTCTTTTTTATCCAAGTATAATACAGACAATGGAAAGAATGACCTATACTTCAGTTAAAAAAATTCTAATTGATAGAGACAGTGAAGAAATCAAAAAATATAAAGCCCTTGTTCCTCACTTTGAAAAAATGGCTGAATTATGCGAAATACTTAAAAGCAAAAGGAAAAAAAGAGGTAGCCTTGATTTTGACCTTCCTGAACCAGAAGTTTTACTGGACATAAAAGGAGATCCTATGGGAATAATAAAAGCTGAAAGAAATCTTGCCCATTTTATTATTGAAGAATTCATGATAGCAGCAAATGAAGCAGTAGCAGAGTTTTTATATTCTAAAGATGTTCCGTGTCTTTACCGTGTTCATGAAGAACCTGAGACTAATAAAATTCAATATCTTACAAAAATTATTAAAAATTTAGGAATTTTAAAGGAAGATTTAAAACCTTCTGAGTTCCATGAGTTTATTGAAGTTGTTAAAGAAACACCCTATGAAGAAATAGTAAACTACTTAATTTTAAGAAGTCTAAAACAGGCTCGCTACAGTCCAGAAAATGTAGGACACTTTGGATTAGCCTCAGAGTGTTATACCCATTTTACATCTCCAATAAGAAGATATCCTGATCTGGTTGTTCATAGAATCTTAAAAGAATTTTTAAAAAAAGGAAAAATATCAAAAGAAAGAAAAAAAGAGCTTGAGAAAATTTTGCCTGACATAGCAATATATAGTTCAAGAATGGAAAGAAGAGCTGATGATGTTGAAAGAGATGCTATCGAGATAATGAGAGCATGGTTTATGAAAGACAAAATTGGAGAAGAGTTTGAAGGAAGAGTTACAATGGTTACGCCTGAAGGTTTACGAGTCAGACTTGAGGACTACTATATTGAAGGATTTTTGCCTGTCTCTTACATGACTGATGATTTTTATCAGTTTGACGATAAAAGATACTGTTTAACAGGATTTAAAAGAAAAAGAAAATTTACAATTGGAACTCCACTTAAAGTAATCCTCTCAAAAGTCAGCATTGAAGAAAGAGAAATAATTTTTGAGCTCCTATAAATAAAGCCTCTCTAATTATCTCATACAAATAAAATTAAAGCCCTCTTTTTTCAAACCACTTAAAAAGAATAAGACTACCTATCGCAAATAAAATAATTATAATCCAATGATTCAAACCAAGCAAACTGGATAAAGTAATTTTTCCAAGATCACCCCATGACATGATATTATCCTTTAAGTATGGAAAAACTTCAGCAAAAATTGCTGCTCCTGTTATCATGCCCAATATTCCCCAGAGCGCATCCATTCTTCCTTCGGCAACAGCTGCAATTGAAGTACCAGGACAGTAACCAATAAGCCCCCATCCAAGACCAAAAATAAGTCCTCCTGCAATGGCACTGCCCAGAATTGTTGTTCTTACAGAAAATGTGATTAACCCCAAGTCACTTAAAAGATGTATTCCTATCATGGCAACAATTATATGTGAAAGCATAAATTTAACAATTGTCATATTTTTTAATCTTAATGCTCCAAGTTGCATATCATATCTGATTACATGAGCTCTTTGAAGTAAAAAACCAAATAAAATTCCTGTAATGAGTCCATATATTAAAGATGTCATTTTTTACCTCCATAGAGTATTTTTGCACTAATTATTCCACCTATAAAAAAGCAAATTATAGCAATATATCCTACAACTGCAAGCTGAACAGAACTGCTCAGCCCATGCCCACTTGTTCAACCACCTGCAAGTCTTGCTCCAAACATTGTAATCATTCCTCCAAAAAATGCCACCACAGCTCGTTTAAAAGGGTTCGCTCCAAATCTATTTTGCCACATCTCAGGTACCCATCTGATATTAAAATCTTTTGAAATAACCGCGGCAACTAAAGAACCTATAAAAATTCCTGCTAAGAACATAACCTGCCAATCTATCTGGGGAGGAAAAGCTGAAAAATAATCCATTTCTTCTACTCTCTTTGGTAGAAACAGACTTTCTATTGCACCTGCCATTCTTACAAAGGTTGTTGATGCACCAAGAAAATGTCCAGATATCCAGACGGAAAGAATTGATACAAGCCCGCTTAAAGCTCCTGTTAAATAAGGATTCCATGCTTTGTTTGATGAACTCATCATAGACCTCTATTAAATTTTAAAGTACTCTACAGTTTCATCAAGATTCTTTACCTCTTCATAAAGCTTTTTTGAAATTGTTCTCACTGCCTCAATCATTTTTACTGTACTGTCAATATTTATTTTTATGGTTTCCATATTATTCGCAATCTCCTCACTTGTTGCAGAAAGCTCTTCTGTAGCAGCAGCAATTCTCTGAATCATATCCATAGCGACTGCCGTAGCAGACACAATCTCATCAAGAGCTTTCATGGCATTATTGGCAAGAGAAACTCCTCCCTCTGCCTGTTTACTGCTTTGATTCATTGCATCAACAGAGGCATTGGATCTTGATTGAATGTTTCTTATTTTTTCAGCAATTTCTTCTGTAGCCTTTGCAGTTCTCTCAGCAAGTTTGCGAACCTCATCGGCAACCACAGCAAAGCCCCTACCCTGTTCTCCTGCTCTTGCAGCCTCAATAGCTGCATTCAAAGCAAGCAGATTTGTCTGATCCGCAATATCTTTTATTGTTAAAACAATTTCTCCAATTTCCTGTGAACTCTGACCAAGCTCTTCAATTGTGACTGCTGCAGATTTAATGGATCTGGCAATTTCAATCATGGCATTTGCTGCCTTTTCAACAGTTGTCTTACCTTTTTGGGCAGTCTCATTTGCCTGTTTGGCTGATTCAGAGGCAGAAGCCGCATTTTTAGCAACGTCAATTATTGTCTGCGAAATCTCTGTGGAAGCTGATGCCATGTGGTCAATGCGAGAGAGTTGCTCACGAGAATTTTGCTCCAAGTTATCTGTTTCACTGGAAAGAGAATTTACAATATTGTTTGTATTTTTTACGATATCTCTAATTCTTCCAATTGTCCCTCTCAGACTTCCAACAATTTTTTGATATATTTCTCCAATTAAATCACAAGCTTCTGATTTTTCCTCTCTAAGGTCACCCTGCTCAAGTTTTGTAAAACAACTGAGAGCAGAGGACATATTCCTTTCATAGGCTCTGTAGGAATAATAAAGCAAAAAACTTAATCCAAGCAGAGAAATGAATAATACAGCTGAATAAATTATGGAGTTTCTCTTTCTCACACTTGCAACTTCCTGATTTAATTTTTCAAATTCTTTTTCATGAGATTCTGTCAATTTAAAAATTAAATCTTTTATTTCTCTCCACAACTTAGTTTCCTCAACAATTTTTTGCGCTGCCTCATCCTTCTTACCTTCAACAGCAAGTTGCTGGATTTCCATTTTCTTTGCATGGTCCTGTTGCCATAGCTGGGCTATTTTCTTTAACTCTGACTGAAATTCTCCTGTTGTAAGTTTAATAGCCTCTTCATTTGCTTTCATAAAGTTTTGATGAGCATTTTGATAGTTTTTCTTTGCGGTTTCATCCTTTGGATTTATAAATACATTTCTTGTTGCCTGTCCTGTTTGAAGTCCCAGAGCATACATATCATTGAGGGCAATAAGAATATTTAAATCCTTCTTCGTAAGTTTTTCTATTCTCTGTTGAAATCCTCGTTCATTAAAATAGGATAAAATAAAGAGTCCTGCAAAGACTATCAGAATCATAAGATTGATAAACTGAAGCAATCTTTTTACATTCATTTTTTACCTCCAATTTATAAAATTTGTTAATTATACCATTAAAATTGTCAAAAAAAAAGTTTACATAATAACATTAGGAATTATTCCTGTAATCAGGATAACTGCTGCATTTAAAGCTATTGCCACTTTTAAATTGGAAGGAATAAGGTATTCAAACTGTATTTGCTGCTTTGCATTTAAAAAAAACATTTTTACAGCTATTCTCAGATAGTAGTATGCTGAAAGTATACTAAATATAATTCCAACAAGAGCAACCCAGATATAGCCGGAATGAATCACAGACTTAAAAACTAAAAACTTTGCAATAAATCCTCCAAAAGGTGGAATGCCCGAAAGGGAAAAGAGAAAAGCAAGCATACAGAGAGCCAGAGATAGATTAAAATTTGAAATTCCTCTGTATCCTTCTATTTTTTCACCTTCAGGTAGAGCTAAAACAACTGCAAAAGCTCCAATATTCATGAAAGCATAAACCATCATGTAGAAAACTATTGAGTTCAATCCTTCCTGTGAGCAGGCAATTACTGCCAGCATTACATATCCAGCATGGGCTATAGAGGAGTATGCAAGGAGTCTTTTAATGTTATTCTGTCTTAAAGCAAGAATGTTTCCTGTTGCCATTGTAAGAATTGCAATAAAAACAAGAGGTGCGAGCCAGAGTTGAACATTTCCACTGAATGCTTCAAAAACTATCCTCCCTAATGCACCCACTGCTGCAGCCTTAGGACCAACTGACATAAAAGCCGTGATTGTTGTTGGTGCGCCCTCATAAACATCTGGTGACCACTGATGAAAGGGAGCGCAACCTGCTTTAAAAGCAAGAGCTGTTATTATTGCCATTGTTCCCATGTAGTGATAAATTGTTATATCTGAATTATTTTTCAAAAAATTCGCTATACTGTAAAAAGTGGTTGTTCCAGTTACTCCATAAATGGCTGCTATCCCAAAAAGAAATATGGCTGATGCAAAGCTTCCCAGAACATAATACTTCAATGAAGCTTCATTGGACTTCAAATCAGAAAGAACAAATCCTGAAAGAAGATATACACAAAGCGACATAAACTCCACTGAGAGAAAAAGAGGAATAAAATCCTTTGATGAAACAATAAGCATCATAGCAAGTGTGCTTAAAAGCATAAGTAGAGAGTACTCATAAAAGATTTCATTCTTGATCTTTTCATATCTCAGAGAAATTAAGGTGCACAGAAAAAGACTCAAAAGGAAGACTAACTTCAGTCCTTGACTTAAGTTGTCTGCAACAAACATATTGTTAAAAGCAGTGCCATAATCACTGAATAAAATAAAAGAGGTGATAAGTGAAATTGTCATTACCATGATGCCTGTTATGTATCTATTTTTTATAAATAAGCCTATCACAAAGTAGATGAGGAAAAGTATCGTGAAAACTATCTCTGGCAAAAGTGGCAAATATTGATCCATTCTGCTACACCTCCTATTTCATAGTAAAATTAACTGAAGTTGATAAAGAATCCAATAAATGCTTGATTGATGTATCCATAAAACTCAGTGGTAGTGAAGGTTGAAATCCAATGAATAAAACTAAAAAAACAAGAGGGATAAACATCAAGGCTTCCCTTAAATTTAAATCATGAAGATGTTCTTTTATTTCTGGTTTGACTTCATTGAAAACAACTCTGTAGTAGAGCCATATCATATATGTTGCACCAAGAGCTATGCCCAGAATTAATGGAGCGCCTACATAAAAACTGCTTTTGAAAGCACCGAGCATAACAAGAAATTCTCCTATAAATGAGTTTGTTCCTGGAAAACCGATTGAGGCTGCTGAAAAAAAAGTATAAAAAAGGACAAAGAGAGGAACTACTTTCCCGAATCCACCGTATTTTACAAGTTCTCTTGTATGGGTTCTCTCATAAATTACACCTATACACATAAATAGTGCTCCAGTTACAATTCCGTGATTTATCATCTGAAGTATTCCTCCTTGCATGGCTGGTTCGTTAAGTGAAAAAATTCCGAGAGTGACAAATCCCATATGGCTTACACTTGAGTAGGCAATAAGTCTTTTAAAATCAGTTTGCATAAGTGTTACAAAAGCTCCGTAAATTATTGCAGTAAGGGATAGAAGCTGCATAAAAAGCTTCAAACTCACTGTAGCATCAGGGCAGAAGGGTATTGAAAATCTTACAAATCCGTATCCTCCAATTTTAAGTAAAATACCAGCCAGAATAACACTTCCTGCAGTTGGTGCCTCTGTATGAGCATCAGGAAGCCATGTATGAAAGGGAAACATTGGGACCTTGACTGCAAAGGCAGCAAAAAAGGCAAAAAATAGCCAGTATTGGAAATCTACAGGAAATTTTATCTTCGAAAGTTCAACCACATCAAAGGTTTTACCTGCCATAAAGTAGAGACTGATAATTCCAATAAGCATAATAACACTTCCTGCAAAGGTAAAAAGAACAAATTTAATAGAGGCATAAATTCTATTAGCACTTCCCCAGATTCCAATGAGTAGAAACATTGGAATTAACATGGCTTCATAAAATACATAAAAAAGAAGTAAATCCATAGCACAGAAGACACCTATCATTGCCGTTTCCATTATGAGAATCATTGAGTAAAAGAGTTTAACTCTTTCATGTATAGCACTCCATGAGACAGCTACACATAAAATGCTTATAATTAAAGTGAGCAAAATAAATAGAATGCTTATACCATCAACACCCATTTTATAATAAGCATTTATTGGAGGAATCCAGTTGTAAGTTTCCACAAACTGAAAAGATGGATTTGATTTATCAAAGTTAGTAAAGATAGGAATTGATATTATTAAGTTCATAACAGTTGTAGTAAGTGCTGCGTATCTTACAGCCATGTCATTTTTAAGCAAAATAATAAAGAGAACTCCAATAAGAGGAAAGAATGTTACTATTGAAAGTATTGGATAAGAAACTGTCTCAATCATGCCTCACTCCTTTAAATAACTATTGGAATTAAAATTATCAAAATCAGCATTATAATGCCTATAACCATGAAAAAGGCGTAATCATGGGCTTTTCCAGTTTGAATTATCTTTACTGTATCACTTAGTGTCATAGAACCTTTTGCCATTCCATTGTATGTTCCATCAACTCCTGAAGTATCAATAATTTTAAGCCAGCGAGCCATTTTCAGAACAGGCTTGATAACCATAAATTCATAAGCCTCGCCAATTATGTTGTATTCAATCTTTGCAAAAAATTTTGCAAACTTCATAAAAATTGCTGCTTCTTTTCTATAAAACCAATCTACATCAAGATTTATGGATCTTATTTCAGGTGGATATATTCCTGAAAGCACAAGAAGTGTAAAAGCTAAAGCTGAAAAAGCAAGCAGATGTGCTTGGTCTATAATATGAGCTGCGGTATAAGGTTCATAATCAACAGGATATGGAAGAATGGAATAAATCAAACCAGGCAACACCCCAATGACGATACACAGAAATGAAGCTAAACCCATAGCAATCAACATATGTTTAGGTGCTTCTTTTGTTCTTATTCCCGAGTCATAGCTAAAAAAGGCAAAAAATGGAATTTTTATACCTGAATAAATAAAAACACCAACTGAAGCAAATAAGAGCGCAATCCATACGAAAAGCATTCCACTGTCTGCTACAGCTGAAACTATCATTAATTTACTTACAAAACCATTTGTAAAAGGCACACCCGATATAGATGCAGCTCCAACAATGCACAAAATAGTTGTAATTGGCATTGATTTATATAAACCACCTAAATCAGTAGCATTTATTTTCCCTGTGCGGTATAAAACAGCTCCCATTGCCATAAAAAGCAATGCCATATAAAGAGTTTGACAAAAAGCATAAGCTATTGTTCCGTTTAAAGACAGCTGGGTCCCTATTGCAATCCCTATAATCATGAATCCAAGCTGGGCAATAATGCTGTAAGAGAGAACTCTTCTGAGATTGTTCTCAATAATTCCATAAAAAGTTGGAAAGACAACCATT
Organism: Thermodesulfovibrio sp.; assembly: GCF_049969575.1. Taxonomy (NCBI): domain Bacteria; kingdom Pseudomonadati; phylum Nitrospirota; class Thermodesulfovibrionia; order Thermodesulfovibrionales; family Thermodesulfovibrionaceae; genus Thermodesulfovibrio; species Thermodesulfovibrio sp. Next base: position 21,718 of record NZ_JBMFOO010000008.1, read on the forward strand.
ATTACTCCAATATATATTAGAAATTCAGTTCCAGCAAATCCTCTTGAAAAAACATAAACTGCTGCATTAGTTGTAAAAGTTGAGAGAAAAACTGTTCCTGTTTCAGTAGATTCAGGATAAGCATCTGGTAGCCATCCATGAAGGAGAGGAAAAGCTGCGGTTGTTCCAAAACCAAGAAATATGAGCCATGAACCTAAACCATTTAACTCCATATGATTGAAAAGTAAAGAACCTATCTCATGATAATGAATCTTTATTCCACCATAAAGAAGTAGCCCACCGAATAGATGAATCATGATATATCTCATTCCAGCACTGAAAGCTGCTTTTGTTCTTGCAGAGAAAACTAAAAAAGCAGCTGCGAATGCCATTATTTGCCAGAATATAAATAGCGTTACAAAATCTCCAGCAAAAATAGCACCCTGTGCACTGCCTGCATACACAAAAGCTGATACTAAATGGAGATTGTCTTTTACATGAAGACTATATATGGATGAAATAAAAGTTATGATTGCAAAGATGTAACCAAAGGCAAGTGAGAGTTTATCAACTTTTCCAAATATAAGTTCATAGTCAAGTACATTGACTTTCCAGTAAACACCCTCGGAAAGGTTGAAAAGATATAAAACCGTAAGCAATGGGAGGACAATCATATAAATCTGTTTTGTTCTTCCCTTAAGAAGCGGAAGTATTAGAGAACCTGCTATGAGAATCAAAGCAGGTGGTATTAAATTAATCATTATAGTAATCCTCCCTTCTCATAACAATTGGTCTGAGGATGTATTTAGCAACCAAAACAATTAATATACATGCCACAAGACCATATGCTCCATAAAAACATGGATAACCATCAAATCCAAAGTAGGCATGCTTGTGAATAAAAGGGTCAACTATTATCAGAATCCCAATGAATAAAAAGAAAAAAGTGAGAATCTTTTTTAAATTCCTGCTCATTTTTTTATTTTCCATTTACTTAGCCCCTAAAATAATTATTGCTGTAAGATAGACAACTCCAAAAGCAAATACAATGTAAAAAACTGTTCTATATGGTGCAATGGGATCATGTTTGAGAATCCTTCTTTCTTCATATCCCCTTGAATTCACTTCAAAACCTCCTTTGCAAGATTTATTATTAAATCTGGATATATTCCACTAATAATGCTGAGTATTGCAGTAATAGTTAGAGTTGTAGCCATAAAAGGATTTTCTCTAATTTCATGACCATGTGTATGAGATTCGTCAAAATTCTTAAAGTAGGCACGATAAACTATTGGCAGAAAATATCCAGCATTAAGCAATGAACTCAAAAGTAAAACTGCAACTATTCCAATACTTCCCCTGTCAAGTGCTCCCATAAGTAAATACCATTTTGTTATAAAACCACCTACAAGTGGTACTCCTATCATACCAAGAGCACCAATTGTAAAAGCTGCCATAGTCCAGGGCATCTTTTTAGCAATTCCATCAAGCTGACTGACTTCAGTTTTATGTGCACAGACATAAAGAGAGCCTGCACAGAAAAACAGGGTTATTTTTGCCAAGGCATGATTTGAAATATGGATTATACCACCAAGCATTCCATGATAGGTAAGTAAAAGTCCTCCTAAAATAATGTAGGAAAGCTGACTTACTGTTGAGTAAGCAAGTCTTGCTTTAATGTTATCTCTTGTGAGGGCTATCATTGAGGCAACTGTTATTGTGAAAGCTGCCATGAAAAGCGCTATATTTGTCGTTGAAAGTTCTTTAAGAAAATCTGTTCCATAAACGAAAAATATTACTCTTAATACAGTAAATACGCCTGTTTTAACAACTGCCACTGCATGTAGCAGTGCACTAACAGGTGTTGGTGCAACCATTGCAGCAGGAAGCCATCCATGAAGCGGCATAACAGCAGCTTTTGCAAAGCCGTAAATATACATGAGAAATACTACGCCAAGAACTGCTGAGTAAGCATGTCTTACAGCCTCTGTAAAAATACCTCCTTTTTGAAACTCAAGAGTTCCTGCAATCATATAGGTTATTACAATTGCTGCAACTAAAAAAATCTTTGCAGCACCTATCAAATATATGGCATACTTTCTTGCACCTTGCTTTGCTTCATCAGTTTCGTGATGAGCAACCAGAGGATAGGTTACAAAAGTGAGCCCTTCATAAAAGAGAAACATAGTAAAAAGATTTGCTGAAAAAGCTACCCCCATTGTTGTAGAAAGTGCTGCAGCAAAACAGGCAAAGTATCTTGTCTGATTTTTCTCATTGTGTCCACGCATATATCCAATTGAATAGAATGTTGTAATTATCCATAAAAAAGACGCACCAAGGGCAAATAGCATTCCTAAAGCATCGGCTCTGAATTTAACTTCAATACCAGGAAAAAGTTTGAAAAGTTCAAACTCCAGCGTTTTCCCTGCCAGCACCGCTGGAAGCATGGAGACAACCACAGCAAACTTAATAACACCTGCCAGTACAGACCAGAATTCACGAAGATTAGGATTTTTTTCACCTGTAAAGATAATAAGCGGAATTGCAAGTAAGGAAACAAGAATCGGAATTAGAGGTAAAATGGATTGCTCTACATTCATCAGTCTTCCCTCAATAAATTGAATTCTTCAAGCTTTAATGTAGGTTTGTTTTTATATGCCAACACAAGAATTATCAGTCCTACAGCAACAGCACCTCCTGCAACAGCTATGACAAATAAAGCAAGAATCTGTCCTCTTATATCCTGCATATAGTGACTTAATGCCACAAGCGAGATATTTACTGAATTAAGCATAATCTCAATGGAAATAAACATCATTATAAGATTTCTTCTTGTCAGAAACCCAAGAAACCCAATAAAAAATAAAGCTATACTCAAAGCTAAATAATAACTAAGAGGTACCATTTGTCTTCCTCTTTAAGGCAGATATTCCAACACCGATTAAAGGAACAAGGAGGATAAAGCCCAAAATCAAAAAGGGAAAAAGATAATCATTAAAAAGAGCCAATCCAAGCGTTTTTGTATGACCCTGTTTTTCAATAAGCTCTATAGTGTAATTGCCTGAATAATGTTTTTTATAGGTAAAAGCACCTGTTAGTGCAAAAAATAAAAGCAAAAAAGAGGCATACAGTCTTGTCTGCCATGAACGGATAAACACTGATTGTTTTACCTCTTCTTTCAGGTTTAACAAAAATACAACAAACAAAAACATTACAAGTATAGCACCTGCATAAACAATTATTTGCACCATTGCAAGAAATTCTGCATTTAACATAAGATAAAGTCCACCAATATGAATAAGCATAAGAAGTATCCATAAAAGACTATAAACAAGGTTTTTTCTTGTAATTCCTGCAATACCTGAAAAAAGTATCACCATAGCAAAATACCCGAATAAAACTTTAGGTAACATTTTTCCACCTCTATACAAACTTCTTGACAAAAGCAACGATTAATAAATTTACAATTCCTGCTGGAATGAGAATTTTCCATCCGATATTCAGTAATTGATCAAATCGGTATCTTGGAAAAGTTGCTCTAACCCATATATATAAAAAAATAAATGCATAGACCTTTATAGCAAACCAAATTATTCCTGGAACTTTTTCAAGAAAAGGCAAAATATCGGTCAAAAATCTTGGTATCGTCCATCCACCAAGAAAACATAAGGCACAAAGAGATGCCATTATATACATAGCAACATACTCTGCAAGAAAAAACAATGCATATCTAAAAGCACTGTATTCAGTAAGATAGCCTGCAACAAGCTCTGTTTCAGCCTCTGGAAGATCAAAAGGTGCCCTGTTGGTCTCAGCAAAAGCTGCGATGATAAATACAACAAAACCAATTATCTGTGGAATTGCATACATCCCTAAAGCAAAATTATGCTGAGCAATTACAATATCTCTTAAGTTAAGTGAACCAGCAGCCAAAACTACTCCAGCCAAGCTAAGCCCAAGAGCAATCTCGTAGCTTAAAACCTGACTTGCAGAACGTAGTCCTCCGAGGAAAGAATACTTACTATTTGATGCCCATCCCGCAAGAATAATTCCGTAAACAGATATGGATGCAGATGCTAATATAAATAATAAACCCACATTAAGGTCTGCAAGTATAAAATTCCTCTCAAAGGGAATAACAGCAAGGTTTATCATGGTAAATATCAATACTATAACCGGTGCTATCTGAAATATGATTTTCTCAGAATTTGCTGGCACAATATCTTCTTTAAAAAATATCTTTATAAAATCTGCAATTGGCTGAAGTAATCCGTGAGGTCCAACTTCCATTGGTCCCATTCTTGCCTGAGCTCTTCCAATAATTTTTCTTTCTGCATAGGTTGTATAAGCTACATGAGCGAGCACTAATCCAAAAACAACCATTGTTTTGATGAAGATTATTAACAGTTCAATCATTTATTCAGTCCCTCATCAACAATCTCTCTGAATCCTCTCCAGAGTTGCCTGCCTTTTAGAGGATAATCCTTTCGCAAAGGATGCCCATCCCAGTCCTCTGGCATAAGAATTCTTCTTAAATCTGGATGTCCATTAAATCTTATTCCGAACATGTCAAAGCATTCCCTTTCATGCCAGTTTGCGCCGCTCCAAAGTTCAGTAATACTATCAATTTCAGGATTTTCCCCTTCAACCTTTGCCTTGACTCTTATATGAAGTCTTCTCCAGATACTGAAAAGATTATAGACAATCTCAAATCTTGGCTCCGCTGGATAATGGTCAACTCCGCAGAGGTCCTGAAGATGATTAAATCCGTGCTGTTCTTTCAGATATCTCAATACTTCTTTGATTTTTATCTTTTTTACTGTAACTGAAACCTGTCCTCTGAATTCATTTATTTCAAGAACTGTCTCAGGAAATGTTTCAGATAATTTTTTTGCAATTTTGAGAGATTCTTCAATCGCTTTTACTTCCTGTGCCATGTTAGTGCTCCTATGCAAAATTCATAAATGTAGCCCACTAAAATAAGAGAGATAAAGATAATCATTATCCAGAATCCTTCAAATGATATAAAATCAAAGGCAACTGCCCAGGGATAAATGAAAATAACCTCCACATCAAAAACAACAAAGAGTATAGCAAGAAGGAAAAAGCCTATAAAAAATTTTTCTCTTGGTTCACCACTTGGAAGATTTCCAGATTCATAGACAATGAATTTGACAGGATTAAACTTTCTTGGCGCTAAAAGCTTATTTATAAAAAGTCCACCAAAACCAAAAACAGTAGCAAATATCATTGCAATTAGCACTGGTAAGTATTTATAGGGAATGTAGTTACCAGGCTCCATCATTGCTGCTCCTCTGTGTTTTTAAGATTGATTGACTTTAAAACAGTTCTGGGCTGTCTTTTACCTGCAGGAAGTCTATGGCGATTGATTCCAGGAAGATACCAGAATTTGTTTATGTAATCCTCTCCTTCATATTGCTTCATGAATTCATCCCAGTTTTTAAGCAGGCTTTCTTTATTAAAGTAATTGCTTTTTTTGTCATAGGAGGCATACTCAAAAAACTCTGTAAGCACAATAGCATTTACCGGACATACTTCCTCACAGTATCCGCAAAAAATACATCTTAATGCATCAATCTCATACTTTGTAAGAACCCTCGCACCTGTGTCATTGTTGATTGTGTAATCGATATAAATACATTGGCTTGGACATACCTGAGCACATTTAGTACAGGCAACACAGCGCTCTTTTCCTGTTTCAGAGTCACGAACAAAAGCATGTCTGCCCCTAAATCCAGGTTCAAGTGCTCTTTTCTGCTTTGGATAACGAATTGTTACAGGGCTTGTAAATATAGTTTTAAAGGTAATAAGCATGCCTTTGAGTAGATCAATAAAAAGAAGTTTTTTAAGTAATTTGTTCATCTGTCTGCCTCTCCCATAACAATATCAAGAGTTCCAATAATTGCAATAACATCAGCAAGCAGATGACCCTCGCAGAGTTCTGGAATTGCCGAGATATGAATAAAAGAAGGAGCTCTTACCCGCATTCTATAAGGCTTTCCAGAACCATCGCTTACTATGTAAAAGCCAAGCTCACCCTTAGGTGCTTCTATGGCTGAATAGATTTCTCCTTTTGGCATAATCTCCTGTTTTTCCTCCCTGAATGCAATGAAAGCACTCCAAAATGAGCTATCGGGTTCAATTTTTCTTTTACCCTGATGGGGCATATCCAGATCAGGAGATTTATCGGAAATTATCTCTCCCTTAGGCATCTTTTCAATACACTGTTTTACAATCAGTGCTGACTGTCTCATCTCGAGAATTCTACATAAATACCTATCATAGGTATCACCATTTTCTCCAAGAGGCACTTCAAAATCTACCTCACTGTAAGCATCATAGGGAACATGTTTTCTTATGTCATAATAAACACCAGAACCACGAAGAGCAGGACCTGTAAGTCCCATTGAAATGGCTCTCTCTGCAGTAATAACACCTATTCCCTTTGTTCTTGCAAGCCATATACGGTTTTCTGTAAGAAGGCTTTCATACTCGTCAACTCTTTGAAGCATTATCTCCATGAATTTGTAAATCTCATCAAGCACATGCTGTTTCACATCAACTCTTACTCCACCAATTCTTGGATAACTTACTGTAAGCCGAGCACCACATATTTTTTCAAAGAATTGTAAAATTTGCTCTCTTTCCCTGAAAGCATAAAGAAACACCGTCATTGCACCTATGTCAAGGGCATGAGTTGCAAGCCATAACAGATGACTGCTTAGTCTTGAAAGTTCGCTGACCATTGTTCTTATAAATTTTGCTCTCGGTGGCGGTTCAATGCACATAAGTTTTTCAACTGCAAGGCAGTATCCTATGTTATTCGTCATGCTTGTTATATAGTCAAGTCTATCAGTAAGTGTCATTGCACCAGGATAGGTTTTACTTTCAGAAAGCTTTTCCACTCCTCTATGCAAATAGCCTACATCAGGAGTAATTTTTACTACTCTTTCACCTTCAAACTCACAGAGAAGTTTTAATACTCCATGAGTGGCAGGATGATGAGGTCCCATTTGAAGAACAAAAGTTGTTTCGCTCACTCTCTCTATTTCCAGCTGCCCCATCTTTCAGTCTCTTTCATAATTTTTTCTTTAAGTTTGAGCAATCCATACATCAAAGCCTCAGGCCTTGGTGGACATCCCGGTATATAAACATCAACAGGCAAAAACTTGTCTACACCTTGAACTGTGCTGTAGGTATTAAAAATTCCCCCGGTGCAGGCACAACTTCCCATTGCAACTACATACTTTGGCTCTGGCATTTGGTCATAAACTCTCTTTACAATGGGTGCCATCTTGTATGTAACAGTGCCTGCAATTATTATCACATCTGCCTGACGGGGTGATGCTCTAAAAAGAATTCCAAATCTATCAAGGTCTAAATGAGAAGCACCTGCTGCCATCATCTCTATGGCACAACAGGCAAGCCCAAAAGTAAGAGGCCAGAGTGAGTTAGACCTACCCCAGTTTACAATTCTGTCAACGGTAGTAATTATTACATTACTACCCCTGATTATTTTTGTCCCTTCTTCCACTTCAATAAGTTCATGTTTATCAGTATAGGGAGCCATAGGTATCCTTCACAAATTTTTCTCTTTTGAGTCTTGAAGCTTCTTGAGCAGATACAAATTTCAATGCCTTAGTTGTGCATTTTGTTACACAGGCTGGATTAAGCCCCTGATCTACTCTGTCTTTACAGTAATCACATTTTACGACTTTGCCTGTTTCAGGATTCCATTGAGGAACTCCCCATGGACAGGCAGTAATGCAGGATTTGCATCCCACACATAAAGACTGTTCAACAAAAACAATTCCATCCTTTGAGCGTTTCTGCATTGCACCTGTTGGGCATGCTTTCACACACCAGGGTTCTTCACAATGAAAACATGGCATAAAGACAAATCTCTGACGAGGAAGCCCACCTACTATTTTTATCTCGGTCTCAATGATTTTACAAAGTCTTGGACCAACAGGAAGTTCATTTTTAGTTTTACAGTGCACCTCACAGGCATAACAGCCAATGCAGCGGTCATGGTCTTGGTATATGAAATAGATACTCATTCCTTCACCTCCCTATGCTTTCTTTACTTTTACAAAGTTTTCAAATAAGGCACCTGTATGGCTTCCATATGCCATTCTATCAAATGCTCCCTTAAGGAGTCTGCCCTCATTTAATCCCTTTCCATAGGAACGAGTTTTCCATGGAACTTCATTCTCAAAACCTCTATACATGAAAACAGTCTCTGGATGAATAAATGGAGTAACCTTTGCTTTTATCTTCCCTGAAAAATCTCCTGAAGAAACTTCTACCCAATCACCGTTCTTTATGCCCATCTGTGCTGCAATTTTATCATTTATCCATAGTTCGTTTTCTGGTATAATTTCATTAAGATATTTATTGTTAAGGGTTCGCACGTGAGTATGAACTGCCATTCTTCCAAAAACAAGTCTGAATTCACCTTCCTCAATATTGGGTTTTGCTGGAGTAATCGGCTCAAGGAAATATGGAACCTCTCTTTCAGCCATCTTGGTTGAGAGAATCTCCACCTTACCTGAAGGTGTCTTAAACTTAAGCTCATCTCTACTATACATCTTTGCATCTTTACATAGAGCAACCTGACCTGTTTTATCAAAATCTTCAATTTTGACACCTGTTCCTTCAAGCTGGTAGTTCCATATATCCTCTATTGTCTCATAGGGCATATATTCTCCAGCGCCTGAAGCTGCGAGAATTCCTTTTACAATCTCCCATCTTGCCTTTGTATCATAAATTGGTTTTACTGCCTGTTTTCTCATAATAAAGGCAGGCTTTGCTCCTCTTTGCATACCAAGTATATCACTTCTTTCAAGATATGTAGAATTTGGTAAAACAACATCAGCATACCAAGAAGTTGTAGAGTAATTAACATCAATGGTTACAAGCAGATCAAGTCCGTTTAGTATCTCTTCAATGTCTTTATGAGGTATGCCTGCAAAGGGATCATATCTTACAACAAAAAGGGCTTTTACTGGATAGGGTTCACCTTTTTTAATAGCTCTATAAAGATGTAGAATATGTCCTGCACCATCATAAAGAAATCCTTTTCCTTCCTCAGCTTCAACTCTTTTTTCCTGAGGTGCAGGAATCTTTTCAAGAAGGCTGTTAAGTCCTTTTGCACCTACTTCTTTGGGTGTTTTTGCAAGTATTAGACCACCCTTTTGCTCAATGCTACCCAAAAGAGCATTTAAAATTATTACAGACTGTGCAAAATAAAAGGCATCCATGTATCTTGCAGCAAACCAGCCAGGATAAAGAATTACCCGAGGCTTGTCAGTACTGAGCTGTCTTGCAAGAGATATAATTTCATATTCTGGAATACCTGTTTGCTTTTCAGCCCATTCAGGAGTGTAAGGCTTTATGAAGTTTTCAAGTTCAGGAAGACCTATTATGAAACGGTCAACAAAGTCTCTGTCAAATAAGCTTTCTTTAAGTATCACATGTATGAGTGCAAGATTTAAAGCATAATCTGTTCCTGGTCTTATTTGAAGATATTTTGTTGCCTTTGTAGCTGTCTTGGAGACTCTTACATCAATGTATGTAAGATTTGCTCCATTTTCAAGAGCTTTCATGATATTGTTAGCTTCTCTTACACCAAGTGCTTCAAAGGCATTTCTTCCGTAAAGAACAATATGCCTTGTATTTGCCCAGTCATAACCAACTTCCGGTCTTGCATATCCAAGTAAACTCTGATAGGCAAGATCAACATTTTTTCTGCACAAATCATCATGATTGAAGTAATTTGGTGAACCTAATCCTCTTACAATAAGTCTTTGCATCTCACCAAAAAGTCCTGCACCTCGGTCAAGAAGTGCCACAGTTTTATTCCCATACTGAGCCTGTGCTTTTTTTACTGACTCAGCAATGTAGTTGAATGCTTCATCCCAGCTGACACGTTTAAACTGTCCAGAACCTCTTGGTCCTGTTCTTATCATTGGATACTGAAGCCTTTCAAAGTCATAAAGAAGTGCAACTCCAGCAGAACCCCTGGCACAGAGGCTTCCCTCCATGCCAGGGACATAGGGATTTCCCTCTATCCATGTAACTCTTCCATCATACACTTCAACTCTTATTGGGCATCTTGCTGAACACATTCCACAGACACTGAATACCGATGTCTTCATATCTCTACTCCTTTTTAAAATACACCAAGAAGACTTAAAGCAAGAATAAGAAGACCCACAACAGCAACTCTTTTTACTGCAATAGGACTAATCCTTTTAGCAATTTTTGGACCTATAAATCCACCTAATATAGCTGCTGGAAACATTATAAGGAAAAAGATTAAATCGAAATTTCCAAATCCGTAATGCCTTGCAGTTCCCATCAGAGTGTTAAAGAAAATTGCAAGAAGAGAACTTCCTACGACAACATACATTGGTAGCCTCATAAACACTGTCATAAGAGGAACCATAAAAGGACCACCACCAAATCCAAACATTGATGACATTATTGCAATAAGAAAAGCGCCTGGTATACCTATGGCTAAATTTGCTTTAAATTCCTGCCCCCAGAATTCTATTTTCATAGTTATTTACCTCCTTCTGATTTTTTCTTTGCTGATTCTTCAGCTCTCTTTTTAAATTCTTTTAAAATTGCCTGCTCTTTCTTATTTTTTTCAAGATACTTTGGAGTTGTCTGCCAGAACATCAATGCTGCAAGTATAATGAGAACCCAACCGAAAAGAAATTTATACTGCTCAAGAGTTATTAATTCTGTAAGTTTTGGCCCTATAAATCCTCCAACTGCCATTGCTAATCCAAGAGTAATTCCAAGTTTCCAGCTTATAAATTTGATTTTTGAATAATTATATATTCCTGTTGCCTGAGAGAAAAGAACTGTTGGCATAACTGAACCAGCTACTACTGTATGAGGCAGACCCAGCATTACAAGAACTGGATTTAAAATAAAACCACCACCAGCACCCATAACAACACCAAATGTGGTAATTGCTAATGTTAGAAGGAATGGCCAGAATATATTCACAGTTCTTCCAGCATTTGGCAAGTAAACATTTGGAAAGGATACAACATTTTCAATTACAACAGGTTCACTTTTTATATCCTTATCAACTTTGGCAACCACGAAATATTTTCCAGGAGCTACATTTGATGGAAGCTCAACTGAAGCTTTAAAAGAGCCATTCTCTTCAATCTTTAGATTGGATGAAAATATAGCTCCAATGCTTCTAAATCTTGCTTTTAACAACTGCATGGACCTACGCTTGTTTTCCTTTTCATCCATTGGCTCAAGCTTTGTGCCTCTTGAACCAATTATGCTTGCCCAGAGAGTTGTCTGGTATCTATCAATTTTGATTTTTGCTGGATAACCATAAACTGTATCAGCACCAGATTTTTTTATAATTTCAGAAACGCTCCACTTCTTACCTTTGGCTTTTTCTTCCTCTAATACAGATTTATACTTTTCTGGAAGAATTAATTTGTAAAAGCCAGGCATCTCATCGGTCATGTAGAAAATATAAGGCCTCTTTCCTGTTTTTGGGTCAGGATCTGAATCAAGCCTTGCAGCTCTCACTGTTTTTTCTGACCATACTTCAATATACACATCTCGTCCTGCTGGTGCTTTACCAGTAATTGTTATCTTACCACCACCTGAAAGCTGGTTTTTGTCAACCTTAATTTCAATCTTTCCCTCTGACAGTGCTTCTGCTGATTTCTGCTCTGCAGGCTTTGTTTCCGCTGCCTTCTGAGCATACCCCACTGTGGAAAAAGATACAATGACAATCAAAATTGTGATAAAGGTTAAAAATTGTTTCATAAGTCTTCCTCCTTAATTTTTTCATCTTGCAATCAAAATTTGTATAATCAACTACTACATCAGCTGGAATGCCTCCAAAAATCACTGTTTGCCCTTTCACCCCCTTTTCTTAAAGAATTTCCTCTGCCACTAAAATTTTTCTATGAATTACCTCCTGAAAAGAGTTTAAAAAAGAGATTAACAAAAAATATGCCACAGATAACTTATTGAAAAATAAGAAACTTAAGTTGAGACAATTGTCCAGAATGGAACAGTTTTGAAGGGCTGCTGTCCCAAATGGAACAGCAGATTAATTTTTTTAACTTAAAACCTTATTTCTTACATATGGCAAAAGACCACCAATTAAAATTAGTTCCTTTTCCTTTGCATTCAGATTTGAATAAACATCAAAGGATTTATTTTTTGTAAGATTTACAACTGTATACCTCTGGTCATTTTTTATAGCCTGAGTTTCAATTTTTAGAATATCTCCTTTTTCAATAGATTCATAGTCTTCCGGATTTGAAAATAACAGTGGCAGAATTCCAAAGTTAATTAGATTTGCCCTGTGAATTCTTGCAAAAGATTTAGCAATAACAGCTTTAATACCAAGATACATTGGTGCAATTGCAGCATGTTCACGAGAAGAGCCCTGTCCGTAGTTTTCACCTCCTACAATAATTCCTCCACCCTTAGTTTTTGCCTCCATTGCTCTTGAATAGAAGGATTCATCAATATTTTTAAAAGTAAACTTTGAAATTTCTGGTATATTTGATCGGTAAGGTAAAACCTGGGAGCCTGCTGGTAAAATATCATCAGTTGTAATGTTGTCTCCAAGTTTGAGTAAAACCTCTGCCTGGATTGTCTCTTCAAGGGGTTCTTTTACTGGAACTTCTTTTATGTTTGGACCTTTGATTATTTTAATATTTCTATCTTTTTTTGGTGTAATTAGCATATTGTCATTTACTGAGAAAACCTCAGGCTCATTGACTTCCTCTAAAGGAATTTCTGCTTCAAATGGATCAACTATCTCGCCTTTGATGGCTGTTAAGGCACAAACTACTGGAGATGCAAGATAAACAAGGGCATCCTTTGTTCCTGATCTTCCTTTAAAGTTTCTGTTATAGGAACGAACAGAGACCTGACCGCTTCCTGGTGCGCCTCCCATTCCAATGCAAGGACCACAGGCAGATTCAAGAATTCTTGCGCCAGCTCTGATCATTGTTTCAATATCACCATTATGAGCAAGCATTTCATAAACCTGTTTAGACCCAGGATTTATAAAAAGAGTCACATCCTCGTGAACTGTTCTTCCTTTGAGAATTGAAGCAACTGTCTTCATCATCTTGTAGGAAGAGTTTGTGCAGGAGCCAATGCATACCTGATGAACCTTTGTTCCTTTGATATTCCTTACAGGCACCACATTGTCAGGACTGTGAGGTTGCGCTATCATTGGTTCAATTTCCGATAAATCAAGCTCTATAATTTCAGAGTATTCAGCATCTTCATCTGCTTCAAGAGGTATCCATTGATGCCGCCTTCCCTGAGCTTTAAGAAATCTGAGAGTATTTTCATCGCTCGGGAAAATGGAGGTGGTTGCACCAAGTTCTGCACCCATGTTTGTTATTGTTGCTCTCTCAGTTACGGAAAGGTCTTTAACACCTGTTCCACCATATTCAAATATTTTCCCTACTCCTCCTTTGACAGAAAGCATTTTTAATAGAGTTAGGATAACATCCATAGCAGTAACATAGGGTCTTCTGAGCTTTCCAAAAAGATTTATACGAACAATTTTGGGCATAGTAAACTCAAAAGGCATTCCTGCCATAACAGAAGCTGCCTCAAGTCCACCAACTCCTATTGCTATCATTCCCATTCCACCACCTGTTGGTGTATGGCTATCTGTGCCAAGAGCAATTAAACCTGGAGCAGCAAATCTTTCAAGATGAACCTGATGACATATACCATTGCCAGGTCTTGAAAAATAAGCACCAAAACGAGCAGCAGCAGTTCTTAAAAATAAATGGTCATCAGCATTCATGAAATTACTCTGAAGCATGTTATGGTCTACATAGGAAACTGCAAGAGGTACTCTTACTCTGTCAAGTCCGATCGCTTCAAATTCAAGCCATGCCATTGTGCCTGTAGCATCCTGAGTGTAAACCTGATCAACTCTTAAGCTAACAAGGCTTCCTTCCTTTAAGTCGCCAGATACAAGATGGGCTTCCATTATTTTTTCCACAATATTTTTTCCCATTGAATCCTCCTTTCATATCACAAATCCTTGAAAGATTTAGTATAATATTATACTTCACAAAAATTCAAAAAGGAGGATGCTGTGCACTTTTTTACTTATCGAAAAGGAGAACTCTTTGCAGAGGATGTGCCTGTTAAGGAATTAGTAAAAGAGTTTGGAACTCCTCTTTATATTTATAGTTATGGCACTTTAATAAGACACATAAGAGCCTATGAAGAAGCCTTTTGCGAAATACCGCACATTATATGCTATGCTGTAAAAGCAAATTCAAACCTTGCAATACTAACTCTTTTCGCTGAACTTGGAATTGGTGCAGATATTGTATCTGGAGGAGAACTTTTCAGGGCATTGAAAGCAGGAATAAAACCTTTTAGAATCGTTTTCGCAGGAGTTGGAAAAACAGAAGAAGAAATTGAGTATGCACTTAAGAATAATATTCTTATGTTCAATGTGGAATCTGAATTAGAGCTTTACAAAATAAACGAGATAGCGAAAAAACTGAAAAAACAGGCAAGAGTTGCCTTAAGAATAAATCCTGATATTGATCCAAAAACACACAAATATATTGCAACAGGATTGAAAACAAGCAAATTCGGAATTCCCATAGCTAAGGCAGTTGAATACTACAAAGTGGCAAAGTCCCTTGAAAATATAAAAATAATCGGAATACATAAACACATTGGCTCACAGATTACAGAAACAGATGCTTATGTGGAGGCTCTGAGGAAACTCCTTGAACTTTATGAAAAACTTGCTCAGGCAGATGTGGATATAGAATATATTGACATTGGCGGTGGTCTCGGAATTACCTATAAAGATGAAGAACCTCCTCATCCAAAAGAGCTTGCAAATGCCTTAATTCCTTTAATTAAAAATCAAAAAGGCAAATTAATAGTTGAACCAGGCAGATCAATTGTTGGAAATGCCGGAATTCTTGTTACAAAAGTTTTATATACAAAACAAACAGATGTGAAAAACTTCATAATAGTTGATGCAGGCATGAATGATCTTATGAGGCCTACTTTATATGGCTCTTATCATGAAATTTTGCCAGTAACCCAGGGAAAAAGACAAAAAATTGTGGCAGATGTTGTTGGTCCAATATGTGAATCAGGCGATTTCCTTGCAAAGGATAGAGAAATTGAGAAAGTCTCTCCAGGGCAATATCTTGCTGTAATGAGTGCTGGTGCTTATGGATTCAGCATGTCATCAAACTACAACAGCAGACCCAGAGCTGCTGAGGTCCTTGTAAAGGGTGAACAGTATGCATTGATAAGAAAGCGTGAAACCTATAAAGATTTAATAAAAAATGAAATCATACCGGAGGATTTGCTCTAATGGGAAAAATTAATTTCGTAAAAATGCATGGACTTGGCAATGACTTTATATTGATTGATTGCCTAAATCAAAATTTACCAGAACCTGAAAAATTTGCAATCCGATACTGTGACAGACGTTTTGGTATTGGTGCTGACCAGCTTTTGCTTTTGTATCCTTCTAAGATTGCGGATTTTAAAATGAGAATTTTTAATGCTGATGGCTCAGAGGTTGAGATGTGCGGAAATGGAATAAGATGTTTTGCAAAGTATATATGGGATAGAAAATTAACAGATAAAGAAATTTTAGAGGTGGAAACACTTGCTGGAATTATTAAACCCAGAAAGATTGGCGAGCTTGTTCAGGTTGATATGGGAGAACCTGAATTCAGTCCTTCAAAAATTCCAGTTGATATAGAAGGTGAAAAGGCTTTTGATTTAATCCTTGAAATCAGTGGATGGCACGCAAGGATAAACTGCATAAGCATGGGGAATCCTCATGCAGTTATATTTCTTGATGAAGAACCAAAATACTTTGCTGTTACAAAATATGGTCCACTGATTGAAAATCATCCAATCTTTCCAAAGAGAACAAATGTAGAATTTGCTTATGTAAAAAATTCGCATGAAATAACAATGCGCGTTTGGGAAAGAGGTGCAGGAGAAACCCTTGCCTGTGGAACAGGAGCCTGTGCTACTGCAGTTGCTGCAATGGTAAAAGGACTTACAGAGAAAAAAGTTACAGTTCATCTGCTTGGTGGAGATTTACTGATTGAATGGGCAGAGGATGGACACATTTATATGACAGGTCCTGCTGAGGAAGTTTTTGAAGGAACTGTCAAAGTTCCACAAATTGGCTGATAATCGCAGAGTCTGCATTTACTCTTGAAATCAAAAGCTGGTAAAAAGGGAATATCTTTATCCTTTATCTCATTAATCAGTTTTTCTATCACAGTTGATACAATTTTTAGGCATTCTTTTCTGTCATTTTGATTTAAAGGATCAAATCTCATTGTATCATCAATGAGCAAAGCTTTTCCCAGCAGAAAGTAACAACCTTTCAAATCAAAAACATTGAGTTTGTGTTTTTTTGCATACAGCAGAATATAAAGAGGAATTTGAAGACTGCCAATGTATTTGTGCCAGCTTTCTCTATCAGCTATATCAAGTTTATCAAATTTTATTTTGTAATGCTGCTCAGTTCCTGATATCTTGTAATCCACAATACTGATAGACTCATCTATGCTTTCAACTAAGTCTATTCTATAATTAAAATTTACATTAAAAATACGCTCTTCTATGAGTTCTTCCACTTCAAGAATTTTTAACCGATGATTTTTACTCAATTTTTTGTAATACTCTATTAATTGAAAAAGCCTTTGAAGTATCTGAAGTTTTATTAAATAAGCTCTACCTGTTATTTTACTGCCATACTTTTTTAAAAATATATCCCTGACAATAAATTCTATATCATTTCCAAAATCATCAGGATTGAGTTTTTTATTTTTTCTTAACTTGAAATATTCTTTCAATGATTCATGAACAATCGTGCCAATATCAGAGTGTTCAAGTTCAGCGGAAAGCTCTTTTTTCTTTTTTAATTTCAACACATAGGAATAATAAAATTTCAATCCACAGTCAAGATAATCATCAATTGCAGAAGGTGAAAAACATAGATTATTTATAACTTCCATTGTTTCCTCTGATTTATAAATTTCAGCAGGTTTTCTTGTTGTTAGATTTACTGCCCAAGAAAGCGACTTTACAGATATATCAATTCTCCGAGATATGCTTTTTTCTGCCTCCCATATAATTTTTTCAATAAATCTGGATCTCTCATTTCTATCATTTTTTATGTAGCAAAGATGAACCTCTTCAGCACCATCTATTAAAAGTGAAAAATAGTAATAAATAAGTTTTTCTCTATCATGATAAGTAGGCAAACCAAGAATCTTTTTTACTTTATAAGGCATCAAATAATCTTCTGAAAGCGGAGGGAAAATCCCCTCATTTAAATCAAGAAATATAATTTTTTTAAATTTAATGTTTCTAGTCTCAAGAAACCCCAGTATCTGTAAGCCTTTAAGAGGTGTACCGGGAAGGGGAACATTTCCAAACATAATAAGATTTTTAAAAAAGTTGAAATATGACGCTAAATGCTCAAATTGAAAATTCTTTATCAAAGAGTTGAGAATTTTATCAAATTGAGCGATAAAAGCCTCAACATAGGGATAAAATAAAGGATGAAATCTTGCTGTAGTTTTCTCATAAACAAAAATAAGCACATCTCTACAGTTCTTTATAAATTCTTCAATATTTTTAACGGATGTAAACTTTTTTATTGTGTTGTTATGAATCATTTCAATGTGATGTCTTATATCATCTACTGTAAGATTGAAATCCTTTAAGTTTGAAGCTACTGCTACTGGTATTTCTTTCTCAATCCATTCAAGCTCAACAAAGGTAATTTCTTTAGATATTAACAAATTCTCCATTTCATGAAAAATAATTCTGCTCAATTCAGCACTGTTTTTAATAAGAACATTTTTTGTATATGGATGAAGTATAAATTTCAGATACAAAGGAGTATAAAACTGATTATTATTTTCAATGGAATTTACAACTTCAAAGAGATTAATAAAAAATCCATAAATTGGGGTTCTGTTCAGTGGATAGCCCATTGATATGTTATAATTTTCCTCCTTCAAAAAGGGGATACCCTGTCTTAAAAGAGGAAAAAGTGTGTCAGATTTTGGTAGAACTATAACTGTTTTTTCATCAATCGCTGATTTTTCCATAATTCTACCCACTACCTTTACCTCTGCATGCGTATCAGGGCAACTGTAAAGATTTATTTTACTGAAAAGTTTTTCATTAAATTCAGGTTCTTTCTGAAAAATAAAATAAAAGTTTTTGCTCTTAGATAGCTTTTCAAGAATTCTTTTTTCAGAGGCTGTAAAAGCAAAAAAACCAGCATAAATCAAATTTTTAAATTCCAGATCTTGCAAATTCACAGAATCAGCCACTTTTCTATATCTTAATGCTCTGGTTGACAGATTCTTTCGGATCAATTCTTCATAAAAATTCTCATAAACCACTGAAAGAAATCTTAATTTTTCCTGGGATTTTATCGGAATATCAATTAGAGTCTCCACTTCTTTAAGCTTATTTATATGAATTTCTTCAATGTAAAGTTCTTCAAAAAGGTTAAAAAGTTTGAAACCAAAGGAGATAAAGTTATCAAACTTTTTAAAAAAAGGACTCAATAAATTGTGTTTTAAACATATTTCATAGATGATGCCAACAGCTTCAATTGTTTCAATTGGAGAAGCATTACTCGTTTTTCTAAATAACAATTCTACAAACTCATCTGCTGAAAAAACCTTAGGTGGAATAAAGGACTGTCTTATTTTTTGAGCAAGAACTTTTTTTAAATAATGTGATGGTCTTTTCCCTGGAAAAACAATAAAATTTGCAGAATAATCATATCCATCACTATAAATAATATCTACGATTTTTTGAATTATGTCTTCAGCGCTATCAATTGCAATAATCTGTTCCTCTTTTAGAAAATTCAATTTATCTATCAATTTTTTTCACCTCTCGTAAATCAAGATAGTAAAGGTATCCATTAACTCTTTTATCTTTAAAAACCTCTGATAATAATGTCATATAAAGCTTAATCTGCGAGAAATGCTCATCCTGTGGATAGCCTGTTTTGTAGTCAATTACAGTAACTGAGTCTTTATCAACAACAACTCTATCAATTCTGTGGACAATGCCTTCTTTATCTATAATTTCAAATTCATTAAGAATTTTTTCATACCCTCGTTTAAAAAATCTTCCCATATCAGGATGATTGATCATATCAATTATCAATGGTTTTATTTGAGAGGCTAAAAAATTTGTATGGCAGTATTTATTTAACATTTCTATCTGAGACTCTATCTTTTCCAGAACTCCTTCTTCAAAGTATTCAATCTGTTCAAGAATAAAGTGCATAAAATCTCCTCTCTTCTTTTCTGCAAAATGCATTATTTCATCGGGAACCGAGAAATCAAAGGATACAGGAT
The DNA here is from genome assembly GCF_049969575.1 of Thermodesulfovibrio sp. NCBI lineage: Bacteria > Pseudomonadati > Nitrospirota > Thermodesulfovibrionia > Thermodesulfovibrionales > Thermodesulfovibrionaceae > Thermodesulfovibrio > Thermodesulfovibrio sp. The sequence goes on from NZ_JBMFOO010000008.1 coordinate 41,157, forward strand.
AATGATAGGCATTGATTACTGAAGATTCTGTTAATGGTAATAATTTATTTTTAGCTGATTTATGCCCTATCTTGCTGTTATAGTATTCTGATAGAATATCAAAAGGTAGTTTGTCTTGTTTGTCAGTTCTGCATAAAATATATAATTCATCCTCTGCTCTGGTAAAAGCAACATAAAGGGTATTTAGTAAATCTGCAATTTCTGATTTTTCTTCTTCTTTTTTTATTTGCTTTAACCATTCATTTTTTTCAGCCATCTGGTTCGTAATCTTTAAAATATGAACTCCCTGTTCAACTTCATGAAAAATATATTTATTTTTTGGTTTTCCATCGTTTTCTAAATAAACAAAAACTATCGGGAATCCTAATCCTTTTGCTTTATGAATAGTCATAACCTGTATGGCATCTATATCAGCTGGAGTTGCTATATTCCATATGTTATCATCCGCGGGACTATCAAAAAATTCTATTATTTCTTTAATATTGTTATATCCTTTTTCTTCAAAGTTCTTAACCAGATCAAGTAATTTAAGAAATGTTGCTTCTTCATCAGGCAGAGTTTCAAATACCCTAAAATTATTTAATGCTACTGAGAGCAAATCATAAACAGGTAAATATCCTGAAAGTTTAAAAAGTTGCTTAAAATATTTTTCCCATAGTTGTGGAAATTCTTTCTCAAAATGTTTATAAAGCGCTGCTTCATCCCTGTATTTAAGAAGAAATTCATCGGGCTGGAAGTTTATTGCTTCTATTTTTACTATATTTCTGAATATATCACCAAGTAAGAAACTGCAAAAGGAAAAATCATCTAAGGGAGAATCAAGGAATTGTAAAAGACTTAAAATCTCTGATGTAACTTTTCTTTTTCTCACATCAAGGCTGCTGTAAGATATAAAAGGCAACTGCAAATCATTTAACCATTGAGTGATAGTTACAACCTGCTCATTTTTGAATGCAAGTATTGCTATATCTTTCAAAAGATAACCTCTTTGAGTAATATTATTTACACACTCTAAAAGATATTTTTTTATTTCAAAATCCTCTTCTTCATTCTCACTGAAAGCTTTTACTTCCACATAACCTTCTTGAGAATTTTCTGCTGCAGTTTGATAGCACTCATGAAATCCTGTAAACTTAGCAGGTTCAGCATAAACTTTATGAGTTAAAACTTTTTCCGTGAAAATTTTGACTACAAAATCAACAATTGTCCTCTTGCTTCTGTAATTTTTATCAAGAGTTTTAATTATTTTGTATGCTGAAGGAAATATATCTTTTTCTTCCAGCTCTTTCATTATCTTGTAATCAGCTCCACGAAAAGTATAAATTGCCTGTTTTGTATCTCCAACAACAAAAAGACTCCCCTTTTCAGCAAGTGTGTTTTCAATTAAAAACTTTAAATTATTCCACTGAAGTGGAGATGTATCCTGATATTCATCAATAAAAAAATGATGTATTTTTTCGCCTAACCTGAAGTATATGTCTGGAACAATTGAGTTATTCAGATACTCTGAAAGAATTTTATTAATATCTTCAATGAAAATTTTACATTCCTTTTGTTTTATCTGATTTAATAAAGTTTTGAAACTCTGATAAACTTCAAGATAGGGTAGGTAAAAAGTTAATGCATAATAAAAAGCATATTTTTTTAGTTCTTCGAGAAATTCATTCCATAAATTCAAAAATTTTTCGTATTTTTCCAGTAAACTCTGCTTTTTAGGTTTATTTATCGGTGGCCTTTTTAGTCCTCTTGTTAAAAGTTCTCTAAAATTTTTGGTTTCAATGATCTTATTGAAATCTTCAAGAATCCTCGTTGAACGATTTATTTCAAACCCTGATGAACTGATTTCTTTTTGAAGAACCTGCATCGTCTTTTCAAGCTTTGCCTCAATTTCTTCCTTTAGTTTTTTGTATTTATCAATAACTATAAATTCTTTATGAGTGTTATGAATTTTAATATGTAATCCCTTAATTTCATCAAAAATTCTTTCTGATGGATTCCAGAGATATGTGTTACTGTTTGAACTTATAATCTCTATAATGTTTTTAAAAAACTCAGTTTTTACAAAATTCTCTTGCACATCTTTTAAAAACAGATCATAACTTAACTGAAGAAGAGATTCGTTGTTCATGAGAATCTCAAAATCAGGATTGTAATCAAAATCAAGAGCAGAAGCCTTAAAAATTGAAGTCATAAAACTATCAATTGTCTTTACCTGAAAATCTGAATAATTATTGAGTATCTCATCAAGTATTTGGCAGGCTTTAACTGAAAGCTCATCATGGGACAAATTAAGAATTTTTGAAAATCTATTTAAAGCACTTTCTTCTTTATAGTATAAACTCTTAAGCCAGTCTATTATTCTTGATTTCATCTCAAAGGCAGCATTATTAGAAAAGGTTATAGCAAGAATATTTCGTAATGAATTATTAGGAATGTTATCGGAAAGTAAAAAATATACAAACCTTTCAGTAAGGGCTGTCGTTTTTCCAGAACCAGCAGAAGCCTTCAGAATAACATAATGGGGTAACTGAGTTACCATTCAAAACTCTGAACTATAATAATCCCTTTTTCCTTTGCCTTTTTCTGAAATCCTTTAGTAGCATAATGAGTTATTAATACTCTTACAACATCAACTTTTCCATACTCATCCTGCACTGCTTTAACTTTTTCTTCAAGTTCGTTAAAAACCTTTTCGATACTTTGTTCTTTTCTTTCATCAAGCCTTAATTTTGATTCACCAACTATAAAAACTTCTTTACCATTTTTTCTTGCCTTGCCAAATATGTTTATTTCTTTACCTCCAATTTCTGCCCTTATGAGTTTCTCTTTAATTTCAATTCCATAATTTTCCTTTAAAAATTTTGGTAACATTCTATAAGATTCATTTTCAAAGGCATAACTCATTGTAAGACTAAGTCCACCAACTTCTTTCCTTAATTGTGTTAAGCCTTTTGCCAAAATTGCAACTTCCTCTTCTGTTCTTTTCTGTGCTTCTGCAAGCTCCTCTAATCTTTGCTCTGTCCTCTTCTGCGCTTCTGCAAGCTCCTTTTGAGTGTGTGCAAGCTCTCTTACTATCTCTTTGAGTTCATTAAAATCACTTACTTTTACTGTTTCATTTACAATATCAACCACTTCAAAAAGAACAGAAGCTTGCTTGACTGGAAAGACCTTTTTTATTTTATCCTTTATGTTAGAGATAGTAGCCATAGTTTATTATACGTTTTATACTGTAGCTCTTATCAACTCTCCTCCTTTTTCTTTTAGTTTTGCATGAGCAGCAGCAAGCTTTGCTATTGGAACCCTATATGGAGAGCAGCTCACATAATCAAGTCCAATTTTATGGCAAAACTCTATTGATTTTGGATCTCCACCGTGCTCACCACATATTCCAAGTTTAAGATTTTTATTTACTTTTCTTCCTTTTTTAACTGCTATTTCCATGATCTGCCCTACCCCTTCAGTATCAATTGATATAAATGGATCCTCTTCAATTATTTTGTGGTCAATGTAAAATGGTAAAAACTTTCCTGCATCATCTCTTGAGAGTCCATACACAGATTGAGTTAAATCATTTGTTCCAAATGAGAAAAATTCTGCTTCCTGAGCAATCTGATCTGCTGTTATTGCAGCACGTGCAAGCTCTATCATTGTGCCAACTTTGTAATCAATTTTCACTTTATACTGTTTCGTGATATCTTCAGCTGTTTTAACAGTTAAATCTTTCATTATTTTTAATTCATTTACATGGGCAACAAGAGGAATCATTATCTCTGGAATAACCTTAATCTTTTTCTTTGCCAGTTCACAGGCTGCTTCCATAATGGCTCTTACCTGCATCTCATAAACCTCTGGATAGGTTATTCCAAGACGACAGCCTCTATGACCGAGCATTGGATTAAACTCTTCAAGAGCTTTAATTTTACTCTTAATTTTCTTGACCGAGACTTCCATTTCTTTTGAGAGAATCTCTATTTCTTCATCTGTTTTTGGTAAAAATTCATGAAGTGGAGGATCAAGCAGCCTTATGGTAACTGGCAATCCTTTCATTTCTTTAAATATACCAATAAAATCTTCTTTCTGATATGGTTTAATTTTTTCAAGAGCTTTTCGTCTTTGTTCAACTGAATCTGAAAGAATCATCTCTCTGAATGCCTTAATTCTTTCTTGATCAAAGAACATATGCTCAGTTCTGCAAAGACCAATTCCTGCTGCACCAAAATCTCTTGCAACACGAGCATCCTTTGGAGTATCAGCATTTGCTCTTACCTGAAGTTTGCTGAATTCTTCAGCCCACTGCATTATTGTATAAAACTCCTCTGGAAGTGCAGGCATAACAAGAGGAGCCTCACCGAGAATAACTTCTCCTGTAGTTCCATTTAATGTAATAGAGTCTCCTTGTCTTACTGTAATGTCACCAACAGTAAAATATTTATCCTCTTCATGAATATTTATTGCGCCACATCCTACAACACAGCATTTACCCATTCCTCTTCCAACAACTGCAGCATGAGAAGTCATTCCTCCTCGAGCTGTAAGAATTCCTTGAGCAACTGCCATTCCACCAATGTCCTCAGGAGATGTTTCATTTCTTACAAGAATAACTTTTTGTCCTTTTGCTGCCCATTCTTCAGCATCCTGAGCAGAAAATACAACTTTACCAACAGCTGCACCTGGACTTGCGGGAAGCCCTTTTGCAATTACTTTAACTTTTGCCTTAGGATCAATAGTGGGATGAAGAAGTTGATTGAGCTGTTCTGGTTCTATTCTTAAAAGAGCAGTTTTTTTATCAATCAATTTTTCCTTTACCATGTCAACAGCAATCTTTATTGCAGCTCTGGCTGTTCTTTTGCCTACTCTTGTTTGAAGCATATAAAGTTTGCCTTCTTGAATTGTAAATTCTATATCAAGCATGTCTTTGTAATGTCTTTCAAGTTTATTACATATTTTTTCAAGTTGAGAATATATCTTGGGCATCCTTTTCTTCAATTCTTCAATCTTTAAAGGTGTTCTGATTCCTGCTACAACATCCTCGCCCTGCGCATTTGGTAAAAACTCTGCAAAAAATCTTTTCTCTCCAGTTGATGGATCTCTTGTAAATCCCACACCTGTTCCAGAGTTTTCACCCATATTTCCAAATACCATCGCAACAATGTTACATGCAGTACCAAGATCATCGGGTATTCCATGAAGCCTTCTGTATGTTACTGCTCGGTCTCCATACCAGGAGTCAAACACTGCTTTGATTGCCATTTTAAGCTGTTCATAGGGATCTCGAGGAAAATCATGTCCTGTTTCTTTTTTATAAAGCTCTTTATATTTTTTAACGAGGAGTTTAAAGTCTTTTGCATCAAGTTCTGTATCTAAGTTTACTCCTTTTTTCTTCTTTACTTCATCCAATAAATCTTCAAATTTTTTTCTATCTATATCAGTAACAATGCTTCCAAACATTGTAATAAATCTTCTGTATGTATCATAGGCAAATCTCTCATTTTTTGTTTTATCTATTAATCCTTGTAAGGTGTCATCATTTAATCCAAGATTTAAAACAGTGTCCATCATTCCAGGCATAGAAAACTTTGCACCTGACCTTACTGAAACAAGCAAAGGATTTTTTGAGTCTCCAAACTTACAACCCATTGATCTTTCAACTTTTTTAAGATTGTTTAAAACTTCATCCCACATTCCTTTCGGAAAATTTTTGCCCAGTTTAAAATACTCTCTACAAGCCTCCGTAGTAATAGTAAATCCTGAAGGAACAGGAATTCCAAGATTGGTCATTTCAGCAAGTCCTGCACCTTTTCCTCCAAGAAGATCTTTCATCTGTCCTGTGCCTTCTGCTTTTCCATCACCAAAGTAGTAAACATACTTTTTCTTAAGTGGTGCTTTTTTAGTGTTTGATGCTACCTTAACAGCTTTCTTTTGATTTTTAGATTTAGATGCCATATTACAGGCTCCTCCTGACGATAAAATTATTTAATTACAGCTGTTTATATTAATATGAGACAGTAGTTTTTTTCAAGAAATTGACTTGACTTTTCAACTTAACTGCCTTCAAACTAAGCTTCATGGAGAAGATTTATGTTAAACCATCTAAAAGATATGGACGACTTTGGATTTACAAAAATGAAATAGTCTCTGATGTATCTGAGCTTTCTCCTGGAACTTTAGTGAGAGTGTATGAATTAAAAACAAATAAAATTATTGGAACAGGATATATAAATCCAGAATCTACAATTTCTGTAAGACTTCTCAGTTTTAAAGAAGAAACAATTGATAATGAATTTTTCAAACTTAGAATTCTACAAAGCAAACGATATAGGGAAGAATTTTTGGGATTTGGAGAAACCTACAGAGTGATTTTCAGTGAATCAGATTTTCTTCCGGGATTGATTGTTGATAAATATAACAAATGCCTGGTAATTCAGATATTGACTGCAGGAATGGAAAAGTTTAAAGAAATTATAATTAAAATACTCGATGAAGTTTTTTGTCCAGAAATAATAATTCTAAAAAATGATTCCCCATCAAGATTGAAGGAAGGACTCCCGATTGAAAAACAAATAATTAAAGGAGAATTAAAAAAACTTCCCATGATCACCGAGGATAATGTTAATTTTTTATTTGATCCTCTTCATGGACAGAAAACAGGTTTTTTCCTTGACCAGAGAGAAAACAGAATTTTTCTAAAAAAACTGATTACATCCGGCACAGGACTTGACCTTTTCTGTTATGTTGGCGCATGGAGTATACATATTGCTCAGAATGGAGCAATGGTTATAGGAGTTGACAACTCTCAAAATGCAATAGATTTAGCTAAAGAAAACGCAAAGATAAATAATGTTACTGAAAAATGCAAATTTGTTAAAGCTGATGTATTTGACTACCTAAAATGGGAGATAAAGAAAAATAAAAAATACGATTTTATAGTGGTTGATCCTCCAGCCTTTGTAAAATCAAGGGCTGAGAAAACAGATGCTATTGAAGGCTATATAAATCTAAACACATTAGCATTAAAACTATTAAAAAAAGATGGTGTAATCGCTACATCTTCATGTTCTCATCACATTTCTGAATACGAATTCTATGAAATCATTAAAGAAGCTTTTTTAAAAAATAAAAAATCAGGAAAAATAATTTACAAGGGGACACAAAGCAAAGACCATCCAATTCTGCTTAGTATGCCAGAAACAGCATATTTAAAGTGCTTCATCATTAAAGTACCTTATTGCCTCACATAAAAATCTATTCAAAAGGAGTTTTTACCTTTTTCTTGACACCGTGTTGT
>NZ_JBMFOO010000009.1:0-20525 GCF_049969575.1 Thermodesulfovibrio sp.
GATTACGGGATATCTCCTCTGTTGTTGCTGAAAGTTCTTCAGAAGATGAAGCAAGAGAATCAGATATCCTTTTTGATTCTGCAAAAAATTTCCTGCGTTTTAGAATAATTTCTTGTAAAATCTGACAGGCATCACCAAGTTCGTCTCTACAGTAGACATTAATGTCAACTGTGAAATCTCCTTTGTTAAGAGTGCCGAGAACTGATTTAAGTTCCATCGCTGATCTTCTAATAGATTTTGAAATGGAAATAGCAAGGGGAAATCCAATTAATATCGTAGATAAAGCAACTCCTGTAATTAGAAGGCAAATTGTTTTTATCGTAGTTAAGACATTCTCATCCTTCAATGATTGAATTTGAAAAAAAGCAATCACACCTAAAACCGCAATGAAAATAAGAGAAATAATGACAATTCCAAATCCTATACCGAGTTTTTTACCAATTGAGAGATTTACGAGCATATACCTCCTCCGTTTGTTATAAGCGTTCTATTATAACTCTTTCATTTAATTCTTTCAGCAAGCACCTGGAGTGAATGTTTTACTTCTATCTGAAGTCCTTCTTTATCAATTCCTCCACGAATCTGCATTACACAACCTGGACAGTCTGTGCAAACAAGCTTTGTTTGTGTTTTTTTAATGTTTTCAAGCTTTCTTCTCAGGATACTAACTGATATTTCAGGAAATTTTAATGAATAACTTCCACCCATGCCACAGCATGTGTCAGACTCGAACATTTCAACGAGTTTAAGTCCTGCTGAAATAAGACTCTCTCTTGGCTCCTGAAATATATTAAGACTTCTTATAAGATGGCAGGGATCATGATAGGTGAAGGTAATTTCAGGAAGTTCTTTAAATTTAATTCTGCCATCCTTTATAAGCTTATTAATTAACTCAGAGGCATCAAATACTTTTTCCGCAAGCCTTTGAGCAGAGCTTATTAATTTTTCATCGTAATTCTGTTCCTTTAAATCTTTAATAAACTGTTTTTTAAGTGCCACAGTGCATGTTGGACAGGCAGATACAATATAATCTGCATCTACACTTAATAAGGCCTCCACATTCTGTTTTGAATTGTTTGCTGCCACATCCATCACACCTGAATATCTTGCAGGTGCACCACAGCATGTTTGTTCATCCGGAAACAGAACTTCTATGCCTGCAGCATTAAGAAGCTTAACAAGAGCTTCTCCAATTTCAGGATAAGCAAAATCAATAAGGCAACCTGCAAAAAATACAGCCTTGTTTTTACATTCTGGCTGTTTAATTTTTTTGAATCTATCTCTAAAAGGAATATCAGCAATTGCAGGCAGGCTTCTTTCCTGAGTTAGTTCTGACAGAAAGAAAGGAAGATGTCTTATAAAACCTTTTGATTCAAAGGGTTTTTGAAGTTTTGAAGCTGCTCTTAATATTGAATGGAATAGTTTCCTATTGTTTACAATTGAGTAGATTGCCTTTGTTTTGAAGCTCAATCCTTCTTCTTTTGCAAGTCTTTTACGAATCTCTAGAATAAGCTCAGGAATATTTATTTTACCTGGACATACTCTAACACAGTTTCCACATTGAATACATAATCCTTGAATATCACTTGAAGCTTTAAGTCCTTCTGTCCATGCTGTAAGAATTGTTCCAATTCCACCTGTATAAACTTTACCAAAGACATGTCCACCTATAAGTCTGAATACTGGACATACATTGAGACAGGAAGCGCAGCGAATGCATTGCAGTGTTTGTTTAAAAATAGGATCCTTTGCTATCTCACTCCGTTTGTTGTCAAGCAATATTATATGAAACTCCTTTTGGGAGCCATCTATATGAATTTCAGGTTTGGTTACAAAAGATATATAACTTGTTATGAGCTGAGCTGTTGCACTTCTTGGTAAAGCTTTTATGATCGGGAATATATCTTCCAGCTTTGAAACAAGCTTTTCAACTCCTACAACTGCTACATGAATCTTTGGCAAAACCATTGTAAGACGAGCATTACCCTCATTTGTAAATATGACCAGTGTGCCTGTCTCTGCCACTGCTATATTTGCTCCTGTAATACCCATGTCTGCTGCAAGAAATTTTCTTCTTAGATGTTTTCTTGCAAATTTTACCATCTGGGCAATATCAGGTTCTACAGGCTCAACTTTTTTTGTAAAAACATCAGAAACATCATACCTTGTAAGATGTATTGCAGGAAGTACCATATGTGAAGGCCTCTGCCCTGCAAGCTGAATGATCCATTCTCCAAGATCTGTTTCATTAACTTCAATGCCATGCTCTTTAAGGTATTTATTTAAATGAATCTCCTCTGTTGCCATTGATTTTGATTTAACAATACTTTTTACATTGTTTTTCTTTGCAAGATCAATAATGTAGTTTTTTGCTTCTTCAGGATTTTTTGTATAAAAAACCTTTGCTCCATTTGCCTGGGCAGATTTAATAAAAGTTTGAACAAGCTCATCAAGATGTTCTGCCACATAGGCTTTGGCAGAGGCTATTTTTTCTCTTAATTCTTCAAAATCAAGTCCTTCATAGGCTTTACGCCTGCTTACAGCATAGGCTTCTGAAAACCTTGTTAGCGCTCCAGAAAGATTAGCATTTTGTAAAGCTTTTTTTATTTCTTCTTTAATCAATTCTTTCCTCCTAAAAATTTTCAATACAAAGAATAACAACCCTTTCAGGTCCATGAACTCCAATTGTAAGAACTCGCTCTATATCAGCAGTTCTACTTGGACCACTTATTACTGTCATATACGGAAATTTTTTAATTTCTATCTGTTTAAATACTGACTCCATGTCAGGTAAGATCTTGTTCATTGGAAGAATTGCTATATGAATTTCAGGCAACGTAGAACAGAGTCTCTTTGAGACATTCTCTGATATTTCAACAAGACTTCCTGTCTCTGCTATACCAAAATCAACCTGATTTATCCCTATTTTTGCTGATGTTGCTGAATTAAGATCTATATTGAACTCAATCTGGGGAAGCTCTTCTTGGAAAGCATCTTTGTCAACTCCTTCAAGAAATTCTGAATCACACCATACCACTGCCTTTGAAATTTTATTTGAAGTATTCTGTTTAATAAAGTCTTTTATGAAATCAAGAGCCTCTGCTTTACTTTGAAATTTATGCACTTCTGCATTTATTGCTTCTGCTTTTTGCTTGAAAAGTTCAAACAAATTTATTCCTCCTCTTTTTTATATGACTGAGCCAATAAACTAACTGTATGCAAAACTCTGCAATTTCCATTCCATCTCTGGATTCCTTCAAAGATTTGCATCATGCAGGCAGGACATCCTGTACATACCACATCTGCTTGAGTTTGTTTTATATCCTCTGTCTTTGCCTGAGTAATTTTTAATGCAGTATCTACATGAGTTAAATGATAACTTCCACCACTTCCACAGCATGCATCAGGCTTTTTCATTTCAACCAGAGTTATTCCTGGTATCATTTTAATGAGCTGTCTTGGTTCATTAACAACTTTCATTGATTTTTTAAGATGGCAGGGATCATGATAAGTAACTTTTAGCTCTATTTTTCCTTTTGGTGGCTCAAATTTAATAATCTTTAAAAGAAATGTGGATATATCATAAACTCTTTCAGCCCACTTTTTTGCCTTTTCTTCATATTCAGAGCCTTCAAGAATTATTGGATATTCATGTTTAAGTGCACTTCCGCAAGAACCACAAACTGTAACAATATATTGAGCATTTGTTTTTTCAAAAGCATCAAGATTTTTTCTCGCAAGTTCTCTTGCTGTATCAATATCTCCATGAACCATTACTGGCATACCACAGCAGTTCTGGCTTTTGGGAGTAATTGTTTTAACATTGTTTTTCTTTAAAACATAAAGTAAATCCTCTCCAACATCAGGGTAAAAATAATTAACAGAACAACCTGTAAAAAATATGACCGTTGTCTGAGAATTTTCCACATCCACAACTTCTGAAACCTTATCTCTAAAGCTCTCTTTGCTGAGTTCTGGCAGAACAAAATCTCTATCAAATCTTTTCCCGAGATGTTTTAAAAATCCTCTGGGTGCGCGTGTTTTTTCTCCTTCTTTTGTAAGAAAAAATCCCTGCATTGCAGAAAAAGCTTTCATGCCCTTGTCAAAGAGTTCTGGATTTTTCAATAAGCCAAAAAGTGCCTTTTTCACAAAAGGAATTCCTTTTTTTCTTGCAATTGCTGCTCTCAATCCAAGTATAATTCTGTCAAACCTGACTCCAGAAGGACAGGCAAGCATGCAGGATTTGCATACAAGGCAGTTAAAGATGAGCTTTACAAGGGTTTCGTCATCTATGGTAATTTTATCATCAAGCACAGCCTCTCCAAGTGCAATTTTACCACGGGCAACTGATGATTCCTTTTTTTCTATATTATAAACAGGACAAACGGACATGCAATTTCCGCACTTCATGCATCTAAGTAGTTCTTTTTTTAATGTTTCCACATCATCAAAAACTGTCTTTGTCACTTCAGCCCTCCACAGGAACAAGTTTCCCAGGATTTAAAATATTGTCAGGATCAAGTGCCTGTTTGATTCTACGCATTGTCTCAACTCCAGCGAGACCTATTTCATTTTTGAGATATTTAAGCTTTGCAACACCAATTCCATGCTCACCAGAAAGAGTTCCACCTAAGGAGAGAGCAATCTCAAAGATTTCATCAACAGCCTTATGGAGCTTTTGCATTTCATCTTTATCTGCTGGATCCACAAGGATTGTTGGATGAAGATTTCCATCACCTGCATGTCCAAATGTTCCAATCATCAGATTATATTTTTTTGCAATATTCTGAATAGCAACCAGCATCTCAACAATTTTTGTTCTCGGTACTGTAGCATCTTCAAGAACTGTCGCAGGCTTTACCTGTGCAAGTGCTGGTAAGGCTGCTCTACGAGCTGCCCACAGGGAGTCTCTTTCAGCGTCAGTTTCCGCAATTTTATATTTACCATTGTTTTGTTTTATTATTTCCACGCATTTTTCAGCTTCCCATTCAACAGAATCCTTACCCATTCCATCAACTTCTATAAGAAGCAATGCCTCTACATCAGTAGGAAGTCCTACCTTTGCATAGTTTTCAACGGTCTGTATTGTGACATTGTCCATTATTTCAAGGGTTGCTGGAATAACATGATTACGAACAATGTCAGTGACTGTTTTACCAGCATCTTCGAGTCTGTCAAAGAAAGCAATCATTGATTTGCGATACTTTGGTGCAGGGATGAGTTTGCATATTATTTCAGTAATTATTCCCAAGGTTCCCTCTGATCCTACAAAAAGAGCTGTAAAATCGTAGGCTGTAACATTTTTCACGGTTTTTCCACCGTAACGGAAAATCTCTCCTGTTGGAAGCACTACTTCCATTCCCATGATATAATGTTTTGTTACTCCGTATTTCAATCCACGAAGTCCTCCAGAGTTTTCAGCCACTGAGCCGCCAACTGTTGCAGTTGCCATTGAGCCAGGGTCTGGTGGATAGAGAAGTCCGTATTTTGCAACTGCATTGTTTAAATCGGCGATAATAACTCCAGGCTGAACAGTTGCTGTAAGATTGTCTGGATCAATTTCAACTATTTTATTCATTTTTTGAAAGGCGATAACAACTCCTTTGCTAAGAGGAACAGGACCGCCACTGAGGCATGTTCCAGCGCCTCTTGGATAGATTGGAGTTTTTGTCTGCCTTGCAAGAAAAATTAGTTCCTGAATCTGCCTGGTATTTTCAGGAAAAACAACCACCCCCGGAATCTCCCGAGGGATCCCTGGGGTGGCATCATAACTGTATGTGATTAATTCAGCCTTATCAGTAAGAACATTTTCCGGACCAAAAATGTTTCTACACTTATTTATGAAATTGCTATCAATCATTTTACAGCTCCTCTTCCAACAACTCTTGAAATTATTACAATTAATATTGAAACAGCAAAGGTAATAATCAGATAATTAAGTCCTTCAGTAGAAGGAGTAGTTGCTGCAGATTTTGCTGCTGCAGCAGCTGCCTGTACGACCTGCTCCCAGTGAGGAATCATCCATGTAAATACATATGCCTGAAGCATTGCAAGCACACCCATGAGGAAGGTAAGGATTATGGAATGCTTGAGTGTGAATCTAAATATATCACCTTCATGTCCAACATATCCTGTTGCTGCAGTTGCAACAGCAATGGACTGCGGAGAAATCATTTTTCCAAAAACTCCACCAGAGGAATTTGTTGCCACTGTGAGAACAGGATCTATACCAATCTGACGGGCTGTAACTTCTTGAAGTTTTCCAAAAAGAGCATTTGATGATGTATCTGAACCTGTCATGAAAACTCCAAGCCAGCCAAGAAATGCTGCAAAGAATGGGAAAATCACTCCAGTTGACGCAAAGGCATAACCAAGTGTAATAGCCATTCCTGAGAAATTATAAAGATAGGCAAATCCAAGAATTGTTCCAATTGTCACAATAGGCCACTTAAGCTGATTAAGAGTTCGTCCAGCAACTCTGAGTGCTGTTCCGATTGATGCACCCATTACAGGGATTGAAAGAATTCCTGCAAAAAGAATTGCAGTTCCCGCTGCTGAAAGTACATTAAATATATAAACTGCTGGTTTTGGTTTCCCAAGATGGTCTATAATCTCTTTATCAAGACCAGTTATCGGAAATTTTATTGTTAAAAGCTGGTCAAGAGCTGCCTTTACTGGTTTAATACCCCATGCAGCAACGAAAATTGAAAGTAGAATAAAGGGTGCCCATGCTCTAAATACCTGTCCTGCAGTAAATTCAAGCTTTGCTCTTCCTGTTGCTGCTGCTTCATGTTCAAAGGTCCAGGATTCCTTTGGATGCCATATTTTAGCAAATATTACTGTTGCAATAATAGAAACAATTGATGAAAGGATGTCTGGTAGATAAGGACCAATATAGTTAGATACTAAAAACTGTGTTAATGCAAAAGACCCACCACTTACTAAAAGAATAGGCCAGATTTCAACAGCTTTTTTCCATCCAGCCATAACAACTGCCATATAGAATGGAACAACGATACTGAAAAATGGAAGCTGTCTTCCAACCATTTTACTCATTGCCATCATATCAACGCCAGAGACTGCTGAACCGACAACAATAGGAATTCCAATTGCACCGAAGGCAACAGGTGCTGTATTTGCAATAAGACAGATACCTGCAGCATAAATTGGATTGAATCCCAATCCTGCAAGCATTGCAGCTGAGATTGCCACAGGTGTTCCAAATCCTGCAGCACCTTCAAGAAATGCACCAAAAGAATAAGCAATGATTACTGCCTGAACTCTTCTGTCATCGGAGATTGCAGCAAGTGAGTTCTTGATTACTTCAAACTGTTTTGTTTCAACAGAAAGATTGTAGATATACACTGCTGTAACAACGATCCAGCAAACAGGCCAGAGCCCGAAAAGAAAACCATTAAAAACTGAAAGCACAGAAAGATTAACAGGCATTCCATAAGCAACTACTGAAATCAACATCGCAATAATAACTGCTGAAATTGCTGCCCAGTGCCCTTTCATTCTTTTGTAAGCAAGCGCCCAGAAAAGATAAAGAATTGGCACTGCCGCAACCAGAGCACTTAATGCAAGACTACCCAATGGATTGATGTCCATTTTCCAGGGCATAGTTTAACCTCCTTATTAAAATTTTTCAATAAATTATCCACAATTTAGAGAAGTTTGTAAATCAGCAAAATCCTACATAGTTGTAGGAAAATTCCTACATGGTAAGCAGAAATTCAAGAATTGCTTTTGAAGTATGGAGTCTATTTTCTGCTTGATCAAGAACAACGCTCTGAGGTCCGTCAAGAACCTCATCGGTGATTTCTTCTCCTCGGTGAGCTGGCAGGCAGTGCATAACTATTGCATCTGGTTTTGCTTTGCTGAGAAGTTTAGTGTTTACCTGAAAATTCTTTAACTTTTTTTTCTTTTCGATGCTTCCTTCTTCACCCATGCTAAGCCATACATCAGTGTAAATTACATCTGCCTGAAGTACTGCTTGCTCTGGATCGGAAAATATTTTTACCTCTGTAAAAGCTTTTGCTTTTTGCACAACCTCTTCTAAGGGCTCACATCCTTGAGGAGTTGCAATATTTATTTTAATACCAGTTAAAGCACTTGCCTCAATCAGTGAGTTTGCCACATTGTTTCCATCTCCAACATAGGCAAGTTTAATTCCTTCAAGCTTTCCTTTTTTCTCAAGAATCGTCATCATATCTGCCATTGCTTGACAGGGATGATGTTCATCAGTTAAAGCATTTATTACAGGAATTGTTGCCCATTTTGCAAACTCTTCAATTGTTTTATGAGAAAATGTTCTGATTACTATACAATCAAGATACCTTGAAAGAACCTGTGCAGTGTCTTTTATTGTTTCTCCTCTTGAAAGCTGAAGCTCTTTTGAACTCAAACACATAGGATGCCCACCAAGTTGATAGATTGCAACATCAAAAGAAACCCTTGTTCTTGTAGAAGGCTTTTCAAAAATCATTCCAATACATTTGCCAACAAGAGAAGATTTTAAAAGATCTTTATTTGATTTAAATTCAATTGCTCTGTTTATCAATGAAAAAAACTCATCTCTTTTTAAATCCAAAACCCTGAGATAATCTCTCTTCACTGTGTGACCTCTCTCAGTGCTTTATCAAAAATACAGATTGCTTCATCAATATCATCCTTTTCAATTATCAATGGAGGAGTAAATCTTATTACAGAGCCGTCTCCTGCCAGTCCTATTAAAAGTCCCTTTTCCATACATTTTTTAACAACTGAAAGAGCATTTTGCTTTAACTGCACACCAATTAAAAGTCCTATTCCTCTTATTTCTTTAATTGTTTCTGGATATTTTTCCTGTAACGCCTTTAACTTTTTCATAAAATATTTTGAAATTCTTTGACAGTAATCCAGAAGATAGCCATCTTCAAGAACTGTCTCAAGAGTGGCCACTGCAGCAGCACAGGCAACTGGATTTCCTCCAAATGTAGAGGCATGGGTTTTCGGAGCAAAAGCCTGAGCAATTTCTTCCTTTGCAAGTATTGCTCCAATAGGGATTCCTCCGCCAAGACCTTTCGCAAGAGTCATAATGTCAGGTTGTATTTCAAAGTGTTCATAGGCAAAAAGTTTGCCTGTTCTACCAATTCCTGTCTGAATTTCATCAAGGATGAGAAGAATCTG
The DNA here is from genome assembly GCF_049969575.1 of Thermodesulfovibrio sp. Taxonomy (NCBI): domain Bacteria; kingdom Pseudomonadati; phylum Nitrospirota; class Thermodesulfovibrionia; order Thermodesulfovibrionales; family Thermodesulfovibrionaceae; genus Thermodesulfovibrio; species Thermodesulfovibrio sp. The sequence continues at coordinate 9,172 of NZ_JBMFOO010000009.1, forward strand.
ATATTTGTCACATACTTGTCTTACTTTTTTAAAATACTCTTCATCAGGAACATAAATTCCACCCTCTGCCTGAATGGGTTCAAGAATTACAGCACAAGTTTTCTCTGTTATAGCTCTTTCTATAGCTTCAGCATCATTGAAGGGAACAAATTTTACTCCAGGAAGTAATGGCTCAAATCCGTGATGATATTTTTCCTGTCCTGTTACACTGAGGCTTCCAAAACTTCTTCCATGAAAAGAATTTTCTGCTGCAATAAATTCATAGCGTTGTTCACCAAATTTATTTTTCATGTATATTCTTGCAAGTTTAAGAGCACCCTCATTTGCTTCAGTTCCAGAATTACAGAAAAAAACTCTGTCTGCAAAGGAGTTTTCAATTAAAATTTTTGCAAGTTTTGTCTGAGGCTCTGTGTAATAAAGATTTGATACATGTATCAATCTCTGAACCTGTTTTTGGACTGCAATTACAACTTTTCTCGGACAATGTCCAAGCACATTTACAGCAATTCCAGCGAGACAATCAATATATTCTTTTCCATTGACATCCCAGACTCTTACACCCTTGCCCTTTCTCAAAACAACAGGAAATCTTGCATAGGTTGGCATTAGAAATTTTTCAGTGAATTCTATAATTTCTCTGGCTTCCATAAAGTTTTATAATACCATAAAAACGCCTGTTAATGGTATAATTTTAAATTGTGAAAAAAGAAATCAGAAAAAAAATGCTTGAACTAAGAAGCAAAATTCCGCAAGATTTAAAAATCAGAAAGGATGAAAAAATTGCTTTAAATTTTATTAACTTTTTGAAAGAAAGGCACGTAAAATCTGTCCTTCTTTACGCTTCCTTTGGAAGTGAAGTTGATACATGGAGAATTTTTGAATACTGTAAAAAACTTTCAATAAAAACCGCTTTCCCTAAGGTAAAGGAAAAATTTTTAGAAATCTACTGGGTAAAGGAACGCTCTGAACTGGCTAAAGGTTATAAATCAATTCTTGAGCCCTGTAATGCTCAAAAAGCCCAGATTGATGATATTGAAGTTATTGCTGTGCCTGGGTTGGCTTTTGACAAAAACTGCTTCAGAATTGGATATGGCGGAGGTTTTTATGATAGACTTCTTTCTAAGAAAAAAGGACTGGCAGCAGGCTTAGCCTATGAAGAGCAGGTTTTAGATCAATTACCTCTGGAATCGCATGATATAAAAGTTGATTTAATAATAACTGATGAGAGGGTGATAAACTGTGGTTAATAGAGAAAAAATTAAAAAAGGCGTAAGACTTATTATTGAAGGAATTGGAGAAGACCCTGAAAGAGATGGGATCAAGGATACTCCTGAGCGTATTGCAAGAATGTATGAAGAAATCTTTAAAGGTCTTGAACCTCCAGAGGAAGAGTTACTCAAATGCATTGAAGGTGAAACTCATGATGAAATGGTTCTTTTAAAAAATATACCCTTTTACTCAGTTTGTGAACATCATTTCTTACCATTTTTTGGATATGCCCATATTGCCTATATTCCAGATGGAAGAATTGTAGGATTAAGTGAACTTCCCAGAGCAGTTGACTATCTTGCAAAGAGACCACAGATTCAGGAAAGGCTTACAAAGGAACTTGCAAATCTCATCATGGAAAAATTAAGACCTAAAGGATGCATGGTTGTTATTGAAGCAGAGCATCTCTGTATGAGCATGAGAGGAATAAAAAAACCTGGTGCGAAAACGATTACTTCAGCTGTAAGAGGTATTTTCAGAAGAAGTCAAAAAACCAGACAGGAAGCCCTGGAATTAATAAATAAGGATAAATAGATGAGCACAGAGATTATTAATGGAAAACTTCTTGCCAGTAAAATCAAAGAAGAATTAAAAAAAGAAGTAGAAAATTTAAAAAACAAAGGAATTAATCCATGTCTTGCTGTGCTGCTTGTTGGTGAAAATAAAGCAAGTCAAAAATATGTTTCTTTTAAGGAAAAAACCTGTGGGGAATTGGGTATTGAAAGTTTAGTTTTCAGACTACCTGATGATGCAGATGAAGCAAATATAATTAAACTCATTAATGAGTTAAATGAAAACTCTCAGGTAAATGGAATACTTGTCCAGCTGCCTCTACCAAAACATTTAAATCAGCAAAAAATTTTAGAAAAAATAAATCCCTTTAAAGATGTGGACGGCTTTACTCCTTATTGTCTTGGAAGACTATTAGTTGATACTCCTTTATTTATTCCGTGTACACCAAAAGGTGTTTTAAGAATGCTTGATGAATATAAAATCAAGATCGAAGGTAAGAATGCTGTTGTTATTGGAAGAAGCATAATTGTTGGTAAGCCTCTTTCTTTGCTTTTATTGAAGAGAAATGCCACTGTCACAGTCTGCCACAGTAAGACAAAAGAGCTTCATGAGATAACAAAGAAAGCTGATATTTTATGTGTTGCCATAGGAAAGGAAAGATTTATAAACTCTTCCATGATAAAAGAAGGTGCAGTAGTTATTGACATTGGAATAAATGTTACAGCTGATGGGAAAGTTACAGGAGATGTTGATTTTGATGAAGTAAAACAAAAGGCTTCCTACATAACACCAGTTCCGGGAGGAGTTGGACCAATGACAATAGCAATGCTTATGGAAAACACAATTTATGCTGTAAAACTGCAACGAGGCTTGCTATGATTACAACTAAAAAGAAAGATTTTAAAGAAATTGAAAGATATATTGAAAATCTTGAAAGCTTTTTTCTTATTGGATGCTCAGAGTGTGCAACCCTGTGCGGAACAGGTAATGAAGAAGCGATTTTAAATTTAAAGCAATGGCTTGAAAGCAATAATAAAAAAGTAACTGGATGGATGATTGCAAAAACAGGCTGTCAGATTCTGGGAACAAAAAGACAACTTTCTCAATACAGAAAGAATATTGAGGAAGCTCAATGCATAATGGTTTTATCCTGTGGTGCTGGAACTCAAACTATTACGGAGCTTTTTGAAGAAAAACCTGTTATTCCTGTAAATGATACGCTTTTTATTGGCAACATGCGAAGATTTAGAGAATTTGAAGAAAGATGTCGCGCCTGTGGTGAATGTTTTCTTGCTATTACAGGAATTTGCGTTGTCACCCTCTGTCCAAAATCAATGCTCAATGGTCCCTGTGGAGGATATAAAGAGGGTAAATGTGAGGTTAATCCTATGAGAAAGTGCGTCTGGACAGTAGCTTACGAAATTCTTGAAAAAAGAGGAGTTGTTGAAAAATTCTATGAAAATATTTTAGGTCCAAAAGACTGGTCAAAAGCTAATTCACCAAGACAGTTTAAGGAGAAATAAATTGAGCAATCTCAAGAAAAAGCTAATGAATGGAGATTTTGTAATCACTGTAGAAATAACTCCACCTAAGGGACCTGAAATATCTCAAATGGTAAATAAATTGCAGGAATTGAAATTATTGGTTGATGCTGTAAATTTTACAGATAATCCTTCTGGCAAAATGCGAATGTGCTCTTTAGCTGCATGTAAAATTTCACTGGATTTAGGTTTTGAACCAGTGCTTCAGATGACTTGCAGAGATCGTAACAGAATTGGCATTCAATCAGATCTTCTTGGTGCCCATGCTCTTGGAATTAGAAATCTCCTTGTAATGACAGGAGACCATCCAATTTTGGGAGACCATAAAGAAGCAAAGCCTGTTTATGATATAGATTCTTCTATTCTTCTTAAAATGGTAAACAATCTTAACAGAGGAATTGCTTTGAATGGGAATGAATTAAACGGAAAAACTGATTTTTTTTACGGTGCTGTAGTAAATCCCAATGCAGATCCTCTAATGCCTCAATTGAAAAGATTTGAGCAAAAGCTAAAAATGGGTGCAGAGTTTTTTCAAACACAGATGATATTTGAGCTCGCATTACTTGAAAAATTTATGGAACATGCAGGAAAATTCAATACAAAGGTTATTGCAGGCATAGTTATTATAAGAAGTAAAAAAATGTTACACTATCTTGCCAGTAAAGTACCAGGAGTTAATGTGCCAAAGTGGTTAATAGACAGAGTTGAAAAATTAAAAGAGGATGATGTGGAAAAATTTGGACTGAATTTTTCAGCAAAATTAGTATTGGATATAATTGATAAAAAACTCTGTCATGGTATTCACATAATAGCATTCTCAAAGGTTGAAGAAGTGAAAAATTTACTAAATTTTATTAAACTAAAATAATGGCACTTGTAGGTCTAACTTCCTTAGGAGAATATTTAGTTAAAAAAGCATTAATTACAGAGGAACAACTTTTTAATGCTCTAAAATATCAAAAAACAGAAAAAATCAGGCTTGGTGAAGCTCTTGTAAAATTAGGATATACCTCGGAAGAGCAAATTTTTTATGCATTAAGTGAAATATATGGATATCAGCTTATTCATCTTACTGCACAATCAATAGATAAAAATGTTCTTAAATTAGTTCCTGAAGAGTTTATAAAAAAATATAACTTTATTCCATTCGCTAAAACAGAAAATACTGTAAAAGTAGCCACTTCTGAACCCGTGAATATGAATTACATAAAATCCATTTTAACAGGATTTAACATACAGTTTTATCTCATAAAACACAGTGAATTAACAGAAATTTTAAGCAATTTAATGAAGATAGATATTGCTGAAAAAGATTTCACAAGTTTAGTGGAAAGTGCAACTGCTCAGTCTACTGAAGATGAAACAGAGTTAAAGGAAGACACTATTAAGCCAGAAGGTCCTATTATAAAACTGGCTGATAAAATAATTTTTGATGCATTAAAAATGAAAGCTTCTGACATTCACATCGAACCTTATGAAAAAGGTGTTTCTGTAAGATATAGAATAGATGGTGTTCTTCATAATATATTAAATCTTCCACCTCAAATAAAAAATCCTTTGATTGCAAGATTTAAAATAATGTCTCATATTAACATCTCAGAAAAAAGAATTCCACAGGATGGAAGGATCAGATTAAAAATTTCAGGTAGAGAAATAGACTTCAGAGTATCAACTCTTCCAGTTATTCATGGAGAAAAGGTTGTTTTGAGAGTGCTTGAAAAAGGCTCACTTAAGCTTGATCTAACTCAGCTCGGGTTTGAACAGATTTCGTTAAAATTTTTTCTTGAAGCACTTGAAAAACCCTATGGAATGATACTGGTTACAGGACCAACTGGATCTGGAAAAACAACAACCCTTTATAGTGCTTTGATGAAACTCAACAAACCTGAGGTCAATATAATGACTGTTGAAGATCCTGTAGAGTACAGCTTCCCTGGAATAAATCAGGTTCAGGTAAAAGAAGATGTTGGCCGCACCTTTGCTTCTGTTTTAAGAGCTTTCTTAAGACAGGATCCTGATATAATCATGGTTGGCGAGATAAGAGATTTTGAAACAGCAGAAATTGCAGTAAAAGCAGCTCTTACAGGGCATCTTGTTTTAAGTACACTTCATACAAATGATGCTCCAAGCACTATTACAAGATTAGTAAACATGGGTATAGAGCCTTTTTTAATATCCTCTTCTGTAATTTTAATCGTAGCACAAAGATTGGTCCGAAAACTTTGCCCTCACTGTAAAAAAGAAAAACACTACTCAAAGGATGAACTTCTCCAGATGGGATTCCCTCAGGACAAAATTGAACAGGTTAAAATTTACGGAGCACAGGGATGTCCTAAGTGCAACAATACAGGATACTCAGGAAGAATCGCTTTATACGAAGTGATGCCCATTAAAGATGAAATAAAAGAGCTTATTCTGACAGGTGCTTCAGCATCAGAAATAAAAAAGAAAGCAGTTGAACTTGGAATGATAACATTAAGAAAGAGCGGAATATATAAAGTGATGAATGGAATTACATCAATTGAAGAAGTGCTTAGAATAACCTTTGAGGATTAATATGTCTGAAAAAATTTATACTGATTATCTCATCATTGGAAGCGGAGTCGCAGGCCTTAGAGCAGCAATTGAACTTGGCAGTCATGGAAATGTTCTTGTGGCAACAAAGGATTTACCTACTGAAAGCTCCACAGAATATGCTCAGGGTGGTGTGGCTGTTGCATTAAGCGATGAAGATGAGATAGGAATTCATTTTGAAGACACAATCAAAGCAGGAGACGGATTATGCAATGAAGAAGCAGTAAAAATACTTGTAAGTGAAGGACCTGAAAGAATTATGGAGCTTATTAATTGGGGAGCTGAGTTTGACAAAGAAGGCTCTAAGCTTGCTTTTACCCTGGAGGCTGCTCATTCAAGAAAAAGAATTCTTCATGCTCATGGAGACTCCACAGGAAGAGAAATAGAGAGAGTTTTGATAAACAAAGTTTCAAGCTTAGAAAGAGTTACTAAAGCCTCATTTACAATGGCTGTTGATCTTATCGTTGAAGAAGGCAGGTGTTATGGAGCACTGCTTTTAAAAGGAGACAAAATTATAAAATGTTTTTCTAAGGTAACTGTGCTTGCCACAGGTGGTGCAGGACAGGTTTATGCAAGAACAACCAACCCAAAAGTTTGCACTGGAGATGGAATGGCAATGGCTTTTCGGGCTGGTGCTTATTTAAAAGATATGGAGTTTGTTCAATTTCATCCAACAGCACTTTATGCACCAGGTATTCCTGCTTTTCTTTTAAGTGAGGCTTTAAGAGGAGAAGGTGCTCGGTTAAGAAATATTAACGGAGAATTGTTTATGAAAAATTACCACCATCTTGGAGAACTTGCACCAAGAGATGTTGTTTCAAGGTCTATAATATCTGAGATGGTAAAAACAAAATCCACACATGTATATCTTGATATGACTCATCTTGATGAAAACTTTATTAAAAAAAGATTCCCCTCCATATACTCAACATGTTTGAGATTCAATTTTGATATAACAAAACAATGGATTCCTGTTTCACCTGCAGCTCATTTTATAATGGGAGGAGTTGAGACAGATGTCTGGGGCAGAACAAACATTGAAGGATTATTTGCAGCAGGTGAGGTAGCATGCACAGGAGTTCATGGAGCTAACAGGCTTGCAAGTAACAGTCTTCTGGAAGGACTTGTCTACGGATATCGTGCAGCATGTGCAGCCAGTGAATATGCTTACAGAAGGCAAAATATATCGAATAGCTTTGAATCAAAAATAGATAGCATAGAGGCATCAGAAATAAGTAAAATGAGAGAAGAACTAAGACAAACAATGTGGGAAAAAGTAGGAGTAATCAGATGTGGGAAATCTCTTAGCCAAGCAAAAACTAAGATTATTCCAATTTATGAAAAAATGACTGAAAAATTTTTTATTGATCCCTATACTATAGAACTTAAAAATATGGTAGTGGTTGGCTTAATGATTACAGAGGCAGCTTTAGCAAGAAAAAACAGTGTTGGTGCACATTATAGAACTGATTACAGAGAAAAACTTCCAGGATGGGAAAAACATTTGAGAATTAGAAAAAAAGACACAACAGTTGAGGTATTTTAATCTTCATGAGAAAAGCTAAGATTGTCTGTACAATAGGTCCTTCCTCTGAACACAGAGAAATAATTAATGAGATGATAAAAAGCGGAATGGATGTTGCCAGGCTTAATTTTTCTCATGGAAACTATGAATGGTTTGAAAATGTTGTAAAAATAATTCGTGAAGAAGCGAAGAAATTAAAAAAAGCAGTAGCAATTCTCGGTGACCTTCAGGGAATTAAAATCAGAATAGGTGATGTTGAAAATGATGAAGTTCTGCTTCAGGAAGGACAAGCAGTAGAAATTTATCCTGGCAGTGAACTTTCAAATAATAAAAGAATTTTCATTTCCTATCCTCTTCTGCTTGAAGATGTTAAACCTGGCGAGGATATTTTAATAGATGATGGAATATTAAAAATCAAGATAATTGAAAAACTAAAAGATAAATTGATTGGTAAAGTTATTGAAGGAGGAGTTCTAAAGTCAAAAAAAGGGGTAAATCTTCCTTTTACAAGAACTTCTATTAGTTCTTTTACTGAAAAGGATAAATCTGATCTTGCCTTTGCTATTAAACTTGATGTGGACTATGTTGCTTTATCCTTTGTAAGAAATGCCCATGATATTGAATTAATTAAAAAATGGGCAGAGCAAAATAATATTAAACTGCCACCATTGATTGCAAAGATAGAAAAAAAAGAAGCCCTTGAAAACATTCATGAAATTCTTAATATTACCGATGGAATTATGGTAGCAAGAGGAGACCTTGGAGTTGAACTGCCACCTGAAGAAGTTCCTTTTTATCAAAAAATGCTTATAGATATTGCGAATCAGAGAAAAAAAATTGTTATAACAGCAACGCAGATGCTTGAATCAATGACAGAACATTCAAGACCAACAAGAGCAGAAGCAAGTGATGTAGCAAATGCTGTGCTTGACGGAACAGATGCATTAATGCTTTCTGCAGAAACAGCTACTGGACGATATCCTGTAGAGTCAGTCAAAACAATGAATTCAATTATAAGTTTTACTGAAAAAAATCTCTCAGATAAAATTGTGACAGCCTTTAAAGTGAGTAAATATTTTCCTGAAGCCATTGCTTCAGGTGCAGTGAAAGTAGCTCAGGATATAGAAGCAAAAGCTATTGTTGTTTTCACGCACTCAGGATTTTCAGCATTACTTATATCTAAACTTAGACCTTCTATGCCTGTGATAGCGTTTACCCCGGATGAAAAAGTGTGGAGAAGACTTTCTCTTCTGTGGAGCATTATTCCCAAACACATACCTCAAAAAATTGATATGATAGACAATCTATTTTTGAAAAAAACTGAAACAGAATTAAAAAATTTGAATATTGTCAAAAATGGAGATGCTGTTGTATTTGTGGCAAGCTCGCCTTTCTTAGGCAATAAAAATGTAGTAAGACTTCATAAGGTTGGCGATCCCTTATAAAAGTAAATCTGAATAGGGATAATTTTTAAGATATGTTATAAACTCTTCAACTGCTGGAGAAAGAATTGTATTTTTAGGTAAAACAATATAAAAATCTCTTGTTATTTTACCCTCTTTTAATTTAAGAATTCTCAGATTGCCACAAGCCACTTCTTTGCGAACAGCCCATTTTGAAAGTATAGACAATCCTATTCCTCTTTCAACTGCTTCTTTGATTGAACCTGTGCTTCCAAGAATAAGAGAAATATGCAAATCAGAAACACTGATGCCGTGTTCTGCAAGAAATTTTTCAATTATCACTCTTGTACTTGAGCCTTCTTCCCTTATTACAAAAGGTTCTTTAACAACATCATATATGGAAACAGATTTCTGGTTATTCAAAGGATGATCTGAAGAACAGATTACACACAACTCATCAGAAATAATTGAGTCAACAATAAATTTAGTTTTCCCTGGCATTTCAGAAATAATTCCAAAATCAATCATGCTTGAATTAAGCATTTCAAGAATTTTTTTAGTATTTCCAATTGACACACTCACTCTAATCTTTGGATGCCTTTTTTTGAAATCCACAGCCACTGCAGGCAAAATATAATTTCCCACAGTTGTGCCAGCCCCGATTTTTACACATCCTTTTATTAATCCTGTTATTTTACTTATTTCCTTTGCGGCTTCTGCATATAAAGTTAAAATCTGTTTCGCATATTTATAAAGTATCTCACCTGCAGGAGTCAGAGTGATACTGCCTGAAGAACGATCAAATAATTTAGTTTCATAAAGTTCTTCCAAAGCCTGAATCTGAAGGCTAACAGCCGGCTGAGTAAGATGAATAATTTCTGAAGTTTTAGAAAAACTCTTTGTTTCAGCCACTGTGCAAAATACTCTTAATTTATGATCTTCCATGAGTAAATTTATTTTAGCATAAAAATTTTTAATAGGCAAGACAAAATATACCTCATATATTGACAATTATTATCTGTCTTGTTTTATTATATAAATAAAATAATAGGGGGGTTAGGTATAATGGAAAGAGATAAAAATAAACTTATTCAGAGACTTAGAAGAATTGAGGGACAAATTAGAGGACTTCAAAGGATGATAGAAAGTGAAAGGGCTTGTAAAGAAATTATAACTCAGTTTGCCTCAATTAATGGAGCTCTAAAAAGTGCAGGATTTTTAATTGTAATGTTTTATCTTAATGATTGTTTAACTCGTAAATCAGATTCCGTAGAAAATCTTGAAAAGGAAATTGAAAAGGTTATAAAAACATATATTTATTCAATAAGGAGGTGAATTATATGCCTTTTTATGAATATAAGTGTAAAGAGTGTTGTGTAACCTTCCAGGTGTTAAAACCAATGAGTAAAAGAGAGGAGCCAGAGAAATGTCCAAATTGTGGAAGCCTTAAAACTGAAAGATTAATCTCTCAATTTATAAGTAACACTTTATCCTGTAATTCCTTTAGTTATACAGGTGGTTGAAAAATAAGATAGTAGGCAGTTTGCCGAATAAGGAGGAATGATATGAAACTGTCAAGAAGAGGATTTTTAGCAATGTCAGTAGCAACCACTGGTTCCTTGATTTTAGGGAAAAATGTGGATGCTCGGGAAGGCAAGTATGCCATGCTTGTAGATCTTACAAAATGTGATGGATGTAAAGATGAGCCCATTCCAAGATGTGTGAAAGCCTGTAGAGACTACAATAAAAACAGATTCCCAGAGCCTAAAAAACCAATCCAGCCTTACTGGCCAAGAAAAACCTATGAAGACTGGTCTGACAAAAGAAACAAAATTGATACTTTAACGCCCTACAACTGGATTTTTGTGCAGAAGGTTAATATTGATGGACAGAAACTTTACATTCCAAGAAGATGTATGCATTGTGACAATCCACCATGTGTTAGGGAATGTCCTTTTGGAGCATTAACAAAACAACCAGAAGGCAACTCGGTTATCAATGACAAAATCTGCTTTGGTGGAGCAAAATGCAGAGATGTATGCCCATGGCATATTCCGCAAAGGCAAGCAGGAGTTGGAATATATTTACAAATCCTTCCTAAATATGCTGGCGGTGGAGTCATGTATAAATGCGATTTATGTAAAGATAAAATCAAAAAAGGTGAAGAACCAGCATGTGTGATTGCCTGTAGAGAAAGACTTGAGCAGCAGTCAGTTTTTACATTTGGTGAGAGAAAAACCATCTATGAACTTGCATACAGGAAAGCCAAAGAAGAAGGGCTTTATATTTATGGAGACAAACAAAATGGAGGCACTTCAACCCTTTATCTTTCAAAAATCCCCTTTGAAAAGATAGAAAAAGCGTTAAAAGAAAACAAAGAAAGGTTTCAAATGCCTGTTAATGTGGAAAACAAAATAGAATCAAAATTTAATCCAATTGGCAAACTGGTTCTGGCTTCAGGATTCCTTTCAGCTGCTGTAGCCAGCATAGCAGCCTTTTCATCTAAAAAACCAAAAAAGGAGGAACCCA
>NZ_JBMFOO010000009.1:20625-22189 GCF_049969575.1 Thermodesulfovibrio sp.
TTTTTGTGGTAGGAGTGATTTTTCACATTTTTTATCATGGATTGAGAAAAGACTTTGCTCTTTTACCTAAAAAAGGAGATTTATCTCAAAGTATAAAAGTGCTTGCAGCAATGATAGGAATTGGTAAAGAGCCTCCGTCAGACAAGTATCTGCCTGAGCAGAGAATTGCCTATGTGGGAATTGGAGTAATAATTTTAATCTTAACAGTGACAGGCATCATAAAAATTCTTAAAAATCTTCAGTGGGTTGTCCTTTCACCAACAGTGGAATCAATAAATACTCTGATCCATACTCTTACTGGATTTTTATTTATGATAGCTTTTATTGTTCATGTTGGAACTGTTCTTTTATTTAAATCAAACTGGCCACTTCTTAAAAGTATATTTACAGGATGGGTTGATGAAGACTATGTAAAACACAGACATTCAATCTGGTATGAAAAGATTAAGATGCACTGATTTTAAGCAAAGCACAAATTTCTCTGATTTTGTCGTGAGTTTTTCTAAAGATTAACAGAGTTTTTAACAAATTTTGTTTAAAAACTAAAAACCTAATAAATTTCAATAAATTTTTTTCTTATGACCTCTCTGATTCTTTCATCAGAGGGGTCTGGTTCAGACAAAAACAACTCAATTAATCTTACGGAATTATTCGACAGGCAGTTTGGACATCTGTCCTGCATATGAATTGTAAAGCAGTCCATACAAAAACGAGCTAATCTTAACGGTATAAGACATTTTCCAAATTTTTGTTTAATTGTGCATTTTTCTTCAATTTCATAAATCTTAGTTTCCATGGAAGTATTATAGCAGATATTGCAATAAATCAATTAAAATTTTTAAAATATATTAGTTTGCGCCTGTAGCTCAGTCGGATAGAGCAACTGCCTTCTAAGCAGTGGGCCGGGGGTTCGAATCCCTCCAGGCGCGTTGGCGGATGTAGCTCAATGGTTAGAGCACTGGACTGTGGCTCCAGGTGCTGCGGGTTCGAGTCCCGTCATCCGCCCCAAAAGATTTTTCTGGGGGCTATTATATTTTTTATTATGAAAGTTAAAGAATTAATGACCTCTTGTCCTGTCACTTTAAATCTTCATAGTAAAATTCAAGATTTATTAAAGATATATTTAAAACACTCAATAGGAAGTGTTGTTGTGGTAGATGAGGACAAAAAACCCATCCAAATTATAACTTTAAGAGACTTACCAAAAATATTTTATCTTCAGCCTTCTCCTGAAAATATTTCTGAAACATTGAAAAAACTGAATAAAGATAAAAACTCATTAATAACCATATCCTCTGAAAACTCTTTTAATGAAGCTCTATATTTAATGAAACAGTTCAATATAAGTCATTTACCTGTTGTTGATACTAACAAAAAATTGTCAGGAATTTTAAGCTTGAAAGACATAATAAAAAATTTTCCAGAAGTTATCTGGATAGATCCTCTTACTGGCATTCATAATAGAGCATATCTGGATTTTTTAAAAACTAAATTAAAAAGATTAAAAACTCCAACTACTCTTTTAATGATTGATTTAGACAATTTTAAAGATATAAACGATAGT
>NZ_JBMFOO010000009.1:22289-47680 GCF_049969575.1 Thermodesulfovibrio sp.
TTATAGGTGCGGTTTTGTAGAAGGAAAAGCCTTGGGTGAAAGATTGAGAAAAGCTATAGAGAAATTAAAATTTGAAAAAAATCCTGATTTAAAAATTACTGTCAGCATTGGAGTCTCGCAATATGAACCTAACGAAAAAATTTCAAAAAATATAGAAAAATCAGATAAAGCACTGTACAAAGCTAAAATGCTTGGTAAAAATAGAGTAGAAGCATACCACTCTCCAGCCTCTTTCTGAAAGTATTTCTGAAATAAATCTTCTATGACAGCGAAAGAAAAGCTTTTCAGCACAGAAAAACACAGATAAACTTTTATCTGCAATTTCTTCAAGCTTTTCAATGCCGTTTTTAAACTCTTCAGTGTTCATGTAGGCTTCGTAGCCACCTTTTCTGAATCCACCAAGTTCTCTGCCAAGATAAATATAGTCAAATCCTTCGTTATTCAAAATCTTAGATAAACTATCTTTACTGAAATGGGGAAACTTCTTTGAGACTGGAAAACTCCGCACATCAATTACAGTTTTTATCCTGTAAGTTTTTAAAATCTCAATGAATTCCTCAATTGAACGATTGCTTGTGCCAACTGTATAAATAAATTTTTCAGACAATTTTTATGATGGCTTCATCAAGGGATTTTACTTTTTTAGGTTGTGGGGTATCATCAGGATAGCCTATTCCGATACATGAAATTATCCTTAAATTTTCAGGAATATTAAGAATTCCTCTTACATAGTTTTCCCTTTCTCTGTTTTCAGGATTGTAAATAGCACCCCAGCAGGCACCCAATCCAAGACTGTGAGCCTCAAGCAAGAGAGCCATAATAGCACATCCTAGATCTTCAAGCCAGTGATTGCTTTTCTTTTCATCAGCCAATGCTACAATAACATAGGGCGCACCTTCAATAAACTTTGTAAAGGGCTGGGCTTTGCTTAATTTTTGAATTGTTTCTCTATCCTTAACGATAATAAAATACCATGGCTGGGAGTTTCTTGCAGAGGGAGCATAAAGAGCTGCCTCAATGCATTTTTTTATTAACTCTTCTGGCGGAGCATCAGATTTATATTTCCTTATGCTTCTTCTTGATTTTATTATTTCAAAAATGTCGTTCATAAAAATATTATATCACAGTTCATCAATAGTTCAATTTTTATTAAACAGACTCTTTAAACTGATAATTAATAAAATTCCTGGAATTGCTACAAGGAAGGTCAAAAAATAAAAGGCTGGCCAGCCAGTGTTTTCAACAATAAAACCTGCTGTAGGACTTATAATCACTCTTCCAAAAGATGCCAGTGATGAAAGAAGTGCATACTGTGTTGCAGCAAAACTACGGTTGCACAAGCCCATTAGAAGTGCTAAAAATGCTGTTGTTCCCATCCCACCTGTGAAATTTTCAATCACTACTGTAAGAACAAACAATACAAAGTTTTTGCCTGCTAATGCCAGAGCCATAAACATAAGATTTGATGCTGCCTGAAGCAGTCCAAATGAAATCAATGCTTTGTAAAGACTTATTTTTCTTAGTAAAAAACCACCAAGTATTGAGCCTGCAATTGCTGAAATAAGACCGCCTATTTTATTAACTGTTCCTACCTCAGTGAGAGAAAATCCTACCCCTCTTATGAAAAATGCTGTACTTAATGAACTTGCGTAAGCATCGCCAATTTTATACAGAACAATGGATAACAGCAAAATAAAGCTTTTTTCTCTCTGCAATAAATCCCTTAAAGGTTCAATAAATGACTCTTTCAGGGTAGCTGGTTTTTTTATATCATCTGGTTCATCTGCCCAAAGAGTTGTAATTATTCCAAAAATTAACAGTGAACTTATTATTGTCAAAGCAGTCTGCCATCCAATATGGTCTGCAAGTAAAAGGCACCCTCCTCCAGCAACAATTAATGCAATTCTATATGCAGTTACTGCAAATGATGCACCGAGGCCTCTGTCCCTGGGGCTAAGGATTTCTGTTCTGTAAGCATCTATTGAGATGTCCTGAGATGCTGAAAAAAAAGCCACCATTGCTGCCATAAGGCTGAAAACAAGAAGATGCGTCGGAGTAAGGGTAATCATTAAAAACATTCCTAATAAAATCAGTATCTGGCAAATAATAATCCAGCCACGTCTTCTTCCAAGCCTTAAAATGCTAAATCTGTCAAATAAGGCAGACCATAAAAACTTAAAACTATATGGAAATGTTAAAATCGTCAAAATTCCAATTGTTTTTATATCGATTCCCTGAGTGGTAAGCCAAGCTTGAAGTGTTCCACTTACAAGAGGAAAGGGAAGTCCTGAAGCAAATCCAAGAACTGTTACAACTGTGAGATCCTTTGAGCGTTTATTCATCAATCCATTCAATTTTTACAGGCAGTTTGCCTGTTTTTTTGAATCCTTCATTTAATGCATCAAGAAAAGCAAGCACAGCAATTTCATGAGAGTCATAAACAGTAAGTATTGCTTTTGCCTTTTTAAAAGGACTTAAAACATAAGGATTGCCAAAAGAAACAACAATCGCTTTATTATTTGATATGATTTTTCTGATTATTGTTTTTTGATTTTCACTTAGTAAATATTCCTTTCCTGCTGCTTTGATATTTGTGAATGCCGCAATTAAAGGCATTGCATTTGATGGTTTATATTCCTTGAGATCATAGGCAGAACCAAAATAATTCTGAAATGCCTTTTTAATTTCCTCATTATAAGCTCCTGTAAGGTATGGAACGATTTGTCTGGAATTTAAATCATCTATTTCATTTTTTATAACAGTAACTGTTTTTTTAAATGCCCTGTGAATTAAAGAAACGTTTTCTTGTTTAACAATCGGAAATTTTCTCTTTATCTTTTCTCTTAATTTGCTAATTCTTCTACAGGCTTCTTTTATTCTTATGTCAGTAATCAATCCCTGTTTATAAGCTGTTTTTATTTCTTCCATAGCATTGTAGGGATTTTCAGGATGCAGCACTATGTCTGCTCCTGCCATAATAGCAAGGGTATGAGGATTTTCATATTCCATTAAAGCTTTCATATTCATTGCATCTGTAACAACTGTACCTTTAAATCCGAGTTTTTGCTTAAGCAATTCATTAATTGTTTTTTCTGAAAGTGATGCAGGCTTTATGTCAGAAGCAACTATATGTCCAACCATAATTGAAGAAACCCGGGATTTAATTGCTTCTTTAAAGGGTTTTATATGTGTTTCAATGTTATCTGCAATATGCGGCAGACCGAGATGAGAATCTATACGAGTTGCTCCATGACCAGGAAAATGTTTTGCGCATGTTAATAATCCGTGAGATTCAAAAAATTTTATAAAAAATCTGCCATATTGGGAAACAACTTCAGGATTATCTGAAAAAGCTCTCGTGCAAATTATTGGATTTTCAGGCTCTGTATTGACATCAAGCACAGGAACAAGTGCAAGATTTATTCCTACATCCAATGCTTCCTTTATAACAATTGAATACAATGCTTTAAGCTCAGCCATGTCTTTTTTTAAATCAAATCCTGCTCTGATTCCCATTTGAGAAGGAATCAAGGTTGCATTTTTTATTTGCTGTCCAACACCTCTTTCAATATCAGAGGCAATTATTAATGGCTCTAATGCCATGCTTTGAAGATGTTGAATGAAATTTTTTATTTCTTCGTAATCCCCTCCAAATACTACAAAACCACCGATTCCATCTTTGACAAGTTTTTCAATGTAATGCCTGTATCTGAGATAATTTATTTTTTCACCGTCAAGCCTTGCTATGATTAGATTCATTAAATTATTCATACAATTTAAAGGCTCTCTTTGATTTTTTATGCACCAAATCAAAAAAGATTGCAAGTTTCTGATTTTCAAAAATTTGCAGGTTTTTGAGCAACCTTACTCTCTCTTAACAGGTATTCTTATTATAAATGTGCTGCCTTTCCCTGGTTCGCTTTCAACTGAAATAAAACCTCTGTAATACTGAACAATTGTCAGTGCAACTGTAAGCCCAAGACCAGGACCATAGACTTTTGATGTAAAAAAGGGGTCAAAAATTTTCTTGATCAGGTCTTTAGGGATTCCTTTACCTGTATCAGAAATCTTTATCAATATCTCATTGCCAGCCTGTTCAAGGAAAATCCTTAATAGTCGCTTTTCTGACTTTTCCATTGCTTCTATAGCGTTCTTTATTATATTGCGGAGAACAATCTTTAAATGTTCTTTATCTATATAAACATGTGATACATCCCTGAAATCTGTTTCCACTTCAATCATTTTATCCTCTATTTCCCTGCCAAGTTCATCTAAAACCTCTTCTGTGGCAACTTTTGGGTCAACATTTTCCACAAAGCCAATTGCTATCATTTTAAGATTCAAGATTTCTTTTAAAAGCCTTTCAAGTCTTTCTGATTCCTGAAGAATTGTCATAAGATAGGGTTTATTTGGATCCCCCGGTGGAAGACTATCATAAACTTTTCTCGCAAATCCTGCTATGCTAACAATAGGATTTCTAATTTCATGGGAAAGACTGTCAATAAGTTTTCTTACTGCTTCTGTTCTTTTTTCTTCAATCGCTTTCTGAGAACTCTCTTTTCTGGCAAGTAAAGAACGGATTCTTGCTGATAGCTCCCTGTAATCAAATGGTTTTGGAACATAATCATCTGCACCTATGTCAAGTCCTTTTACTTTACTTTCCACATCTGATTTTGCTGTGAGCATAATCACTGGAATAAAGCTTGTTCTTTCATCAGTTTTAAGACGCTTACAAACCTCATATCCATCCATCTTTGGCATCATAACATCAAGAACTATCAGATCAGGAAAGCTTTCATATACCTTTTTTAAAGCTTCTTCACCATCATAGGCTTCTTCTGTATTGTAACCTTCTGCCCTTAGTCTCTTTCTCAAAAGTTCTACTGTATCTATATTGTCATCAACAATTAAAATAGTTTGCTTCTGCTCGTTCATTTTTCCTTCAAGTAAATCTTTATTTGCTCGGGAAACTCTCTAACATTAATAGGTTTTGAAATATAGCCATCACATCCAGCCTCCAGTGCTCTTTCCTGATCACCTTTCATTGCATGAGCAGTAAAAGCTATTATTGGAGTGTCTTTAAAGTCTATTCTTGATTTAAGCCTTCTTGTTACTTCATAACCATCTATCTTTGGAATTGATATGTCCATAAGTATAAGGTCCGGTCTGTATGCTATAGCCTTGGCTAAAGCATCTTCGCCATCTACTGCCTCAATTATCTCAAAGCCTTGTTTTTTCAAAATCTTTTTTACAAGCTCTCTTGAGTCTTCATTATCGTCAACAACAAGAATTGTTTTCACATTCAACCTCCTATTTTCTTTAAACTATTCTTCAGTTCTGTTATGAGGTCTTCTTCTGAAAAAAGAGCTTTATTTATTACCTGTTTTATTCTACCATTTAATGCTTCTTTTTCTTCCTCTATCAATTCTTTATTCGTAAGCGCAATTACTGGTATTTCTTTCAAATCAGTTGAAGTTTTTATAAAGTCAAGGAAATCAAAGGTAGATGCTTCAGGGTCTGTGATATTAATTATAAAAAGATCCGGTTTCTGAAATTTAACAACTGTAATAGCTTCTTTACTGTTCTTCACAGATATCACATCATAACCAGTTTCCTTAAGAATACCTGTTAAGTCATTTAATGTTTTTTCATCTCTTTCAAGGATAAAAACTTTCTTAATTGGACGATATGTTTCAATGGACTTTATCTTTCTAAGCAAAGAATGTCCATCAAGAGGTTTTACAAAATAATCTGCTGCTCCAAGACTGAATGCCAGGGTTTTATTGTCAATAATTGAAACAATAATTACAGGAATATCTTTTGTTTCTTCATCCTGTTTAAGTTCCTTTAAAACCTGCCAGCCGTCTTTCATTGGCATCATTATGTCAAGAGTTATTGCAACTGGCTTAATTTCTTTTATCTTATTAACTGCGTCTTCACTGCTGAGAAGTCCTATAACTTTGTAATCCTTTTCAAGATACTTTCTTATTAGATCAATTGCATCTGGATTGTCATCAATTGCAACCACAACTTTTTCTCTATCAGAAGATATGGATTCTATTACTACAGGCTCTTTATGCAAAACAAGATCACGAACAACTTCACAAATTCTACAGGCTTCTACTTTTTCTGGCCATGAAGCTATCTTCATCCCTTTACAATGAGTTCCAAGAACAAGCCAGCAACGCTTTTCAGCAGATCCGTATTCAGGACAGTTTACATGTCCACATTGAGTATAATCCCAGCATCTTACAGATTTGCCTTCATAAGAAGGGTCTTGCAAAAAAACTTCCTTCGGAACTTCAAAATACTGCGCAAGTGCTTCAGCCATTTTTTCTTCAATCACAGGACCTGGTTTGTCAAAAACCTCCTTTTTAAATGGCAAAAGAACATAAAAAGTGCTTCCCTTCCCAACCTCACTTTCAGCCCAAACCATTCCTTTATGAAGAGCAACAAGTCCTCGAACAATACTTAATCCAAGACCTGTTCCTTCATACTGCCTTGTTGTGGATACATCAGCCTGGGCAAATTTATCAAAGATTTTGTCAAGATCTTCTTTTTTAATTCCAATTCCTGTATCACTCACAGAAATTTCAACAAACTGAGGATTTCCTGCTTTATCTAAGCCTCTTTCTGAAATTCTTGCTCTTAATGTTATTTCTCCTTGATGTGTAAATTTTACAGCGTTTGATATTAAATTTATAAGAATCTGTTTTGCTTTGTCTTCATCAACATAAAGTTTTTCTGCTCCATCTTCTATATTTAATGTAAAACTCAATCCTTTCTTAGCTATAAGTGGTTCAAAAGTTACCATTATGCTGTCAACCAGTGCTTTCAACTGAACTTCTGCTGGTTTCAATTCAATTTTGCCTGATTCAATTTTTGAAATATCAAGAACATCATTTATTAATTGAAGAAGATGTCTTGCATTTGCAGCCACTTTTCTTAAAGAAGCTTTTTGATCTTCATTAAGAGGACCATCAACTTCATCAAGAAGTAAATCAGTATAACCAATTATTGCATTCATTGGAGTTCTCAGTTCATGAGACATATTGGCTATAAATGCAGACTTTAATGTGTCAAGCTCTTTCAATTGTTTGTTTGCTTTCTGAAGCAATGCAACAAGCTCATCTCTTTCTTCAAGAAGTTTTGCCCTGCGAGTAAGTTCTTTTTCAAGTTCCATC
Source organism: Thermodesulfovibrio sp. (assembly GCF_049969575.1). Taxonomy (NCBI): domain Bacteria; kingdom Pseudomonadati; phylum Nitrospirota; class Thermodesulfovibrionia; order Thermodesulfovibrionales; family Thermodesulfovibrionaceae; genus Thermodesulfovibrio; species Thermodesulfovibrio sp. Next base: position 29,474 of record NZ_JBMFOO010000009.1, read on the forward strand.
TTTGATTTGGCTACTTCATTAACCATATAATTAAAGGTTTCACATAAACTGCCTATTTCATCCTTTGGATAATTTATGATAGTTACCATTTCACCTTTTGCAAACTTATGTGTGGCATCAATTAATTTATTAAGAGGATTTTTAATCAATTTTTTCACTACTAAATTAATAATAAATACTGCAAAAATAAAGGCAGATATTGTGAGAATTATTGACCTTATCATCTGATATCTCACAGTCTTATAGACATCTTCTACATTTGTTTTCATTACCATTGCACCTAAAATTTTTTTTGAAGAGCCATGACAGTGAAAACATTCAGGAGAGTTTTTTATTGGAAATATTGAAATTAAATTTCTTTTACCCTGAACTTTAAAAACTTTTGAAAAAGTAAGCTCGCTATTTTCATTAAGAAATCTGTTAATTGCCCTTGAAAAATCTTCATTATCAATTACATGATCAACTCTTTTGTGGATAGTTTTCTTATCAGTAGAAAATGAAATTTGCTTGTTAAAGTCACATAAGTAAACATCTATGTTTGTATGTTTAGTTCCAATTTCTTCAAAATCTCTGTGAATTGTATCACTGTCTCCTACTGTAAGAGGATGTTTCACCGTGGCAAAAATTGTATCCATCATTTTTTTGTGTCCTGCCTCTGCTATTATTAATCTGTCTGGAAGTCCAAAATAAATTCTAAAAATTATTTCAATCAACATAACTGTAAATAATAAAGCTACAAAAACAACTAATAATTTATTTCCGATTTTTTTTGTTATAAAATCCAGCATCAGTGAGCTCCTCCATAAAGAAGAGGTTTAAATCTAAAAGCTCTGACTCTTTCTTCTGTATGACAGGATTCACAAATTTGAACATTGAGCTTTCTTTTAATAAACATGGGATTTTTTGTCTCAGCATGTTTTTTGCCAGGACCGTGGCATACTTCACAACCTGTATTTTTAAGATGAGGTGTTTTTTCTACTGAAACAAACCCTCCTTTTTTACCATATCCTGTTGTATGACATTGAAAACAGCCCTTTAATTCTTCTTCAGTAAGTTTATTCTTCATTTTCTCAACTGCGTCAAAGGAACGAGACATTCTTGAATACTTAATAAAATTTTCGTATTGTTTGATATGACATTTTTTACACATTTCTGTTCCTACATATTCAGAAAATACAATAGAAGGACACAATAAAACAAAAATAGCAATGATTAAATTTTTCATAATTTAAGATTATCAAAAACAAGGGAAAATGTAAACTGCTACTGTCTTAGTGTTAGTCTTATAATGTTTTTTGCAGTAGCTGTGATTTTATCAACCTGAATTACTACTGCAGAAAATATTGATGCAGTGGAAGGAACATCAAATTTTTTAGGCATCTGGGTAAGAAATTTTTCTATAACTTCTTCCTTTTTAAATCCAATTACAGAGTCTTCAGGTCCTGTCATACCAACATCAGTAATATAAGCAGTGCCTCTGGGAAGTATTCTTTCATCTGCTGTCTGTACATGCGTATGTGTTCCAATTATAGCACTTACCTGTCCATCAAAATAGTAAGCAAAAGCTATTTTTTCAGAGGTTGCCTCTGCATGAAAATCTATAAAAATAAATTTTGTTTGCTCCCTGATTCTTTTTATTTCTTCTTCAGTAGTTCGGAAAGGACAATCAAGCAAATTCATAAAAACTCTTCCTAAAACATTGATCACAGCTATAATATTATTTTTTTTCGTTTTAGTTACAATACTTCCAAATCCTGGAATTCCTGCTGGATAATTCAATGGTCTGAGAATTTTTGCCTCTTTCGCAATGTAAGGAATAGACTCTTTTTTATCCCAGACATGGTTTCCTGTTGTTATTAAGTCAATTCCATATGAAAAAAGTTCCTGAGCTACATTCTCTGTGATACCAAATCCACCAGCAGCATTTTCTCCATTTGCAATTACAAATTCAATTTTATACTGTTCAACAAGCCCGGGAAGTATGGCTTTTACGATTTGTCTGCCTGACTTGCCAACAATATCACCGATAAAAAGAACATTTAATGTTTCACTACTTTGCATATTCTATGAATCTTGATTCTCTTATTACAGTTACTTTTATCTGACCTGGATAGCTAAGTTCCTTTTCTATTCTCTTACTTAACTCTTTTGCAATTAAAACACACTCCTCATCTGAAACCATATCAGGTCTTACAATTAATCTTATTTCTCTTCCTGCCTGAATTGCATAGCAGTTCTGAACTCCCTGAAAAGACATAGCAAGTTCCTCAAGTTTTGTAAGTCTTTTAATATAACTTTCAATTGTTTCTCTTCTCACTCCAGGTCGGGCTGCTGAAAGAGCATCTGCTGCTGCCACCAGTGCAGACTCAACACAGCTAAACTCCACATCTTCGTGATGACTCAAAATAGCATTTATTATTTCCTCACTCTCTCCATACTTTCTTGCAAGCATAGCACCAATTTCCTGATGTGAGCCTTCCATCTCATGGTCTACTGCCTTTCCTATGTCATGTAAAAGTCCTGCTCTTTTCGCAAGTTTTACATTCGCTCCAATTTCACCTGCCATAATTCCACTGAGCCACGCAACTTCTTTTGAATGTTGTAAAACATTCTGTCCATAAGAGGTTCTGTATTTTAATCTGCCTATGAGTTTTATAATTTCAGGATGAATTCCGCTAAGCCCAAATTCAAATACTGCTTTTTCTCCCTCTTCTTTTATAGCCAACTCTACATCTCTCCGGGCTTTTTCCACTACCTCTTCTATTCTTGCTGGATGAATTCTACCATCCATAATTAATCTTTCAAGAGCTATTCTGGCAATTTCTCTTCTTATAGGATCGAAACAGGAAAGAATTACAAGATCAGGAGTATCATCAACAATAAGATCAACACCTGTCAAAGCCTCAAAAGCTCTAATGTTTCTTCCTTCTCTCCCAATTATTCTTCCTTTCATTTCATCATTAGGAAGACTTACTGCAGTAACAGTAGCATCAACAACATAATCACTTGCATATCTTTGAACCGCAAGACTGAGGATTTCTTTTGCTTTTTTATCAGCTTCCTGCCTTGCTTCATCTTCTATCTTTTTAATGAGTTTTGCTGCCTCAAAACGAGCTTCCTCTTGTATTTTTCTGAAAAGCTCCTGTTTTGCTTCTTCTTCTTTCATTCCTGCTATTTTTTCAAGAAGTTGTTGCTGCTCAGAAATGAGTTTGTTATAGTGATTCTCCTTTTCCTGTAAAAGTTTTTCTTTTGAAAGTATTTCCTTTTCTCTTTTATTTAGTTCAATTTCTCTCTTTTCAGCCTGCTCAATTTTGCGGTCAACAAGCTCTTCTTTTTGCCTGAGTCTTTTTTCCTGATAACTAATTTCCTTTGTTTTTTCTTTTATTTCTTTTTCTGCTTCAAATTTTAATTGATATACAACCTCTTTAGCTGCAAGTTGGGCTTCTTTTTTTATTGTTTCTGCTTCTTTTTTTGCATCTTCAAGAATTCTCTGTGCTTCTTCATGAACTTTTATCTTATCTTCTTTAAGTCTATTTTTTTGGATAAAATAAACTACATATCCCGAGACAGCACCAATGACAATCGCAAGGAAAATATATAAAAGTTCCATCAGAAAACCTCCGAAAAATATATTTTAAAGGCTTACAGGGGTTATGATGATGGGACAGAAATTAACTATAAAATCTATTTAAAAATTACATTAAAAAATTAAATAATTTTACATCTATCTAAAGTGGATCTCTCCACCATCATCATAACCCCGCCCTGCCGTGTGATAAGGAAAGTTAGATCCCCTTCTGACAAGTGGGTGCCTTGTAGGTAGGTTAGGCTTCCTCCGAAGAGGCATGCACACCGCTACCTACGCTGGCTCCCTAACGGATCTAACTGCCGGATCCCCTTTCCCTTCCATCACGAGCAGGGCAGGAAGCCTTTAATTATTTTATACCAAAAAGACATCAACATATGCAATCTTTATTTTAAGAAATGTAAAATTACTAACTCTTTCATGTATAATTAAACAAATGCTATTTTATCTACTGGACATAGATGACTCAGCAGAGGGCATTATCCTTTTTGGAGTAACAGAAGAGGGAAAAAGGGAAAAATTTGTTGATTCATCATACAGACCCTGTTTTTTAGTGCTTCCTTCAAATAAAGAAAAGGCTATTGAAGAAATTGAAAAAATCATTAAAGACAATTCGCTTCCAGTTACTGAAATAACTGAGGAAACTAAAATTTTTTACGGTGAAGAAAAAAATTTTATAAAAATCTATACAAAGAGGCATCAGGATTTACAAAAAGTAAGAGATGCCATAAAAGTTCTTGAAGCAAAAAGAGGCGGCTCAGGTTCAATAATTGATGAATTTGAATACCAAACCTCTGCATACAGGATGTATCTTGCTGAAAAAGGTCTGTCCTGCCTCAGCTGGCTTGATATTGAAATTCGTGGCAATCAGGTTAAATCCATTAAAAAGGCTAACAGAGCTTCACCAAAACTTAAAATTCTTGCCTTTGACATGGAAGTGCTTGAAGTCAAGCGAGGAAATCCTTCAATTGTAATGATTTCAATATTCGGAGAAGGACTGTCCAAAGTAATTACATATCAGGAAGCAAAATACAGTATCAATACAATCGTAGTAAAAGATGAAAAAGAACTTATAAAAAACTTTATTGAAACCATCAAGGATTATGACCCTGACATAATTGTTGGATATAACACAGACCTTTATGACATGCCGATTTTAAGAGAAAGGGCAAGACAGCTTAAGGTTGACATCGGTATTCTTTCACGGGATAACTCTGGAATAACTCTTTCAAAGCGAGCAAGATTTACAACTGCAAGACTTATTGGAAGAGTTCATATTGATATATTTAATTTTGTCTTTAACATTCTTTCTCCAATGCTTCAAAGTGAGCAGCTTACTTTAAAAAATGTATCACAGGAACTTCTCGGTGATACAAAACTTGATATGGAATATGAAGACATTTTGCAGGCATGGGATAAAGGGCATGAGATTGACAAGCTTGCAAAATACTGTTTAAAAGATAGCGAATTAGTTTATGAACTTACAAAAATGCTTCTTCCTGATATTGAAGAATTAACAAGAATTACAGGACAGTCTCTTTTTGACACATCAAGAATGCCTTATAGTCAGCTTGTTGAATGGTATTATATTAAAAAGGCAAAACAACAAAACAGAGTGATTCCAAATCAGCCAAAGTTTGATGAAATAAAACAGCGTCAGCAAACTACCTATGAAGGAGGATTTGTAAAAGAACCAGAGGTGGGCCTTCACAAAGGAATCGCTGTTGTTGACTTTGCCTCTCTTTATCCATCAATAATTGCAACATACAACATCTCAATTGATACCCTTAACTGCAGTTGCTGTAAAGACAATGGGTATAAAATTCCCGATTTTCCCTACTGGTTCTGTAAAAATCGCAAAGGTTTCGAATCTCAGGCAGTTGAAGAACTTTTGATTGAAAGACTTGAATTAAAAAAACAGCTAAAAAAACTTGATCCAGACTCTCATGAATACCTACTACTTGATACAAAACAGAGAGCTTTGAAAACAATCATAAATGCCTCATATGGTTATTATGCATATCCTGCAAGTAGATGGTATTCAAAAGAGTGTGCTCAGGCAATTACAGCTCTTGGAAGATACTGGATTAAAGAAGTTTTAAAAAAAGCTTCTGAGAAAGGATTTCATGCAATATATGGAGATACTGATTCAGCATTTCTAAAAGTTAACAGTAAAGAAGCAGTTGAAGAGTTTATTAAAGAAATAAATCAGAATCTACCAGGGCTTATGAGGCTTGACTTAGAAGATTTTTATGTCAAAGGACTATTTGTCCCAAGACAAATAGGAGGTGTGGCAAAAAAAAGATATGCTTTGCTTGATGAAAAAGGAAGGTTAAAAATAAGAGGTCTTGAAGTTGTCAGAAGAGACCTTTGTAAATTTGCAAGAGCTACCCAGCAGGAGATTCTTAAAATATGCCTAATTGAGGAAGACATTCCAAAAGCATTTAAATACCTTGATGAAAGAGTTAAAGCTTTACGACAAGGCAATTATGATTTAAAAGATCTGGTTGTCTACGAGCAGCTTTCAAAACCTGTTTCAGAGTATAAGTTGATATCTCCTCATGTAGTAGCTGCGAAGAGATTGCTTGAAAAGGGAATTCCTGTTGGTGAAGGAAGCGTTATCGGATATATAATTCAAAAAGGCTCTGGTTCAATAAGTGAAAGAGCTTATCCAATAGAGCTTGCCGATCCATCAAAAATTGACATAGATTACTATATTGAAAATCAGGTTTTACCTACTGCAATGAGGATTTTGAAAGTTTTTGAGAATAAAGGCACTTTATTTTAAATTTTTCAAGATTTCTTTTTTCACTTCATCAATTTTTTCTTTATGCGTTCCTTTCCAGTAAATTTTACCACAGGATTTGCATATGATAAATTCCTGGTTTGAGAATAAAACATAATCAGGCAGTTGCCCTCGAATTTCTTCTTTTTTAATGCTCTCAGTCTCTCCATTGCAAACAGGACATCTTGGTTTAAGATTTAAAAGGTCTAATTTAGAACAAAAAGAAAGTAAAACTTCTTTAATCTGCTCCTTAATTTCTTCTGATTGGATCAGCAAAACTTTTTTTAATAACTTTGATTTAGCAAGAGCGATGTCTCTGGTCAAAAGCACTCTGTCTTCCTGCAAAGAAAGCTTTATCAACTGTTTATCTGTAAAATCATTCCTGTATAATGTATCAAAACCAAAAAGCCTGAGCCAGCGGCTCAGGCTTCCAAGCATTACATCTGCTATAAAACGGGGTAAATCAGTTTTCTTCAATCCCTTTTTCACTTAATTGTTCTATCTGCATACTGTAAAAGTCACCTTTTATCAATGTATCTTTATACACTGGGCAGCCTGTTCCAGCAGGAATAATTCTTCCCATAATTACATTTTCTTTTAATCCCCTCAATTCATCAATCCTTGCCTCAATTGCTGCATCAGTAAGCACTCTCGTTGTTTCCTGGAATGAAGCTGCTGATACCCATGACTCTGTTGACAAAGCTGCTTTTGTAATTCCAAGTAAGAGTGGCTTTGCCTGTGCTGGTCTTCCTCCACGAGCTATAACTTTTTCATTTTCCTCCATGAATGTAAATCTATCAACCTCGTCACCTATGAGAAAAGAAGTGTCTCCAGGATCTTCAATTCTTACCTTTTTCATCATCTGCCTTACAATCACTTCAATATGCTTGTCATGTATTGAAACACCCTGGAGTCTATAAACTTTCTGAATTTCATCTACAAGATATCTCTGAAGTTCTGTAGGACCCAGAATCTCAAGTATGCTGTGAGGATTAATAGATCCATCAATTAATGGCTCACCTGCTTTAACCCAGTCCCCATCGTGAACTATTACATGTTTACCCTTTGGAATAATATATTCTCTTGTTTCGTCTGCTCCTCTGACAACTATAACTCTTGAGCCTTTCTGACTTCCTTTAAATTCCACTATACCATCTATTTCACTTACAATTGCTGCTTCTCTGGGCCTTCTTGCTTCAAAGAGTTCTGCTACTCTTGGCAGTCCTCCTGTTATATCCTTTGTTTTAATAGTTTCTCTTGGAATTTTTGCCAGGATATCTCCTGGTTCTACTAAATCTCCTCTGTCAACTATTAAAATTGCTCCTGCTGGAAGAAGATACCTTGCAGGCGCTCCTGAAGGAAGCTTGGCTGTTTTGCCTTCTTTATCCTTTATCGTAACACGAGGTCTGTAAGTTGCTGGATAATCAATTACTATTTTATGAGAAAGTCCTGTGGTAGGATCTGTCTCTTCTTTAAAGGTTACACCTTCTACCATATCACCAAGTGCTACCTTACCGCCTATTTCAGTAATAATTGGAGTTGTATAAGCATCCCACTCAGCCAGTCTCTGTCCTGCTTCAACAAACTGACCTTCTTTAACAATCACTTTAGCACCGTATACAAGATTGTATTTTTCTCTTTCTCTTCCAGAAGAATCTGTAATAACAATCATTGCATTTCTGTTAAGAACAATCAGCGAGCCATCCTTTCTTTCAACAGAGTGAAGATTTTTAAACCTTACTGTTCCTGAAGTCTTAGCTTCAAGCACAGCCTGTTCAACGATTTTTGTTGCTGCTCCACCTATGTGGAAGGTTCTCATTGTAAGCTGAGTACCTGGCTCTCCAATAGACTGAGCAGCAATAACTCCAATTGCCTCACCTATTTCAACAGGTTCACTCCTTGCAAGGTCCATTCCATAACATTTTGAACAAACACCGAATTTCGTTCTGCATGTGAGCACAGAGCGAATTTTTACTCTATCAATTCCTGCATCCACAATCTTCTTTGCTACCACCTGGTCTATTATTGTATCTCTTTTTGCAATAATTTCCCCTGTTAAAGGATCTTTAACATCTTCTGCCAGTGTTCTACCATATATTCTCTCTTCAAGAGGCATTACTATCTCACCACCTTCTACAAGAGCAGTGATATATATTCCTTCTTTTGTCCCACAATCATGTTCTGTAAGAAATATGTCCTGAGCCACATCAACAAGCCTTCTTGTTAGATAACCAGCATTTGCTGTTTTCAAAGCTGTGTCTGCTAACCCTTTTCTTGCACCATGCGTGGAGATAAAGTATTGTAGAGGAGTAAGTCCTTCTCTGAAATTGGCTGTAATCGGGGTTTCTATAATCTCACCTGAAGGTTTTGCCATAAGTCCTCTCATACCAGCAAGCTGTCTTATCTGTGCAATGCTACCACGAGCACCTGAGTCAGCCATCATGAAGATGCTGTTAAATGATCTCCTTTCAGCAAGTTCTTCTGGAGTGAATTCTTTGCCCTTTTCTGCTCCAAGCTCTTTCATCATCTCATCAGCAACTTTCTCCGTAACATTCGCCCATATATCTATAACTTTGTTATATCTCTCACCCTGGGTGATTAATCCTTCAGCATACTGCCTTTGAACTTCCATTACCTGAGCTTCTGCTTCACGAATAAGCTCTGCCTTCTTTGAAGGTATATGCATATCATCAATACATATAGAAATTCCTGACTGAGTGGCAACTTCAAATCCTAATTTTTCAAGCTTATTCAAAAATAAAACCGTATCCCTTTTGCCAAAATTATAGTGAATGTATTCAATCAGTTTTCCAAGTTCCTTCTTTGTAAGCTCCTTATTAATCATATTAAAGGGAACACCCTCGGGCACAATTTCTCTAAAAAGAATTCTTCCTACTGTGGTCTGAACAATTTGTCCGTTCAATCTAACTTTTATTGGAGCATGTTTTCCCACTGCATTGCTCTGATAAGCGAGAATAACTTCTTCAGGATCAGAAAAAACTTTACCTGCACCTTTTGCTCCCTTCTTTTCTTTTGTAAGATAGTAAATTCCTAAAACCATATCCTGTGTTGGCACAACAATAGGTTTACCATTTGCAGGAGAAAGAAGATTTCCCACTGACATCATTAGAACTCTTGCCTCAATTTGAGCTTCATAAGAAAGAGGAACATGAACAGCCATCTGGTCACCATCAAAATCTGCATTAAAAGCTGTACATACAAGAGGATGAAGCTTTATTGCCTTTCCTTCTACAAGTACAGGGTCAAAAGCCTGGATTCCAAGTCTGTGCAGAGTTGGAGCTCTGTTTAAAAGCACAGGATGTTCCTGAATCACCTCTTCAAGTGCATCCCACACTTCAGGACTTTCCTGCTCAACAAGCCTTTTTGCCTGTTTTATTGTTGTTGCATAACCCTTTTCTTCAAGTTTATTAAAAACAAATGGCTTAAAAAGCTCAAGAGCCATAGTTTTTGGTAATCCGCATTGATGCATATCAAGTTCAGGTCCCACAACAATTACTGATCTACCTGAATAATCAACTCTTTTACCAAGAAGATTCTGACGGAACCTTCCCTGTTTGCCCTTTATCATGTCACTTAAGGATTTAAGAGGTCTACGGGTGCCTGCTTTCAGAGCTTTTGAACGCTTGGTGTTGTCAAAAAGTGTATCTACTGCTTCCTGCAGCATTCGCTTTTCGTTTCTGATAATTACACTCGGAGCTTTAAGCTCCATAAGTCTTTTTAACCTGTTATTTCTGTTTATGACTCTCCTGTAAAGATCATTTAAATCTGAAGAAGCAAACCTTCCACCATCAAGAGGAACCAAAGGTCTCAGTTCTGGAGGAAGTACAGGAATAATGTCAAGAATCATCCATTCAGGCCTATTACCTGAGTTCTTAAAAGCTTCTACGACCTTGAGTCTTTTTGTAAGTTTCTTCTTAATTCCTGTAGATGTGGCAGTTTCTATTTTTTCTTTAAGTTCCTTTGTAAGGGCATCAAGATCAATTTTTTTAAGAAGTTCTCTGACAGCTTCTGCTCCCATCCCAACGTTAAATTTGCTGCCATACTGAGAAACATACTTTTTGTATTCCTCTTCAGTGAGAATATCCTTTTCCTTTAAAGGCGTATCTCCAGGGTCTATAACAATATAGTCTTCATAATAGATAACTCTTTCAAGCTGTCTGACAGAAAGGTCAAGCAACAGTCCCATTTTACTTGGAACACCTCTGACAAACCATATATGTGCCACAGGAGCAGCAAGCTCAATATGCCCCATTCTTTCTCTTCTTACCTTGCTCTGAATTACCTCAACCCCGCATTTATCACATATAACACCTTTATGCTTCATTCTTTTGTATTTACCACAAAGACATTCCCAGTCTTTTATAGGACCGAAAATTTTAGCACAGAAAAGTCCTTCAGGTTCTGGTTTAAATGTTCTGTAATTAATGGTTTCAGGCTTCTTTACTTCTCCATAAGACCATTCCCTTATTTTTTCAGGTGAAGCAAGTTTTATTCTTATCGCATCAAAATCTCTTGGATTTTTAGGTTTTTGAAAAAGTGAATAAATATCTTCTGTCAAGGTTTATACCCCCTTACCTTAAATTGTTCAAAATAGTTCAACTTTGTTCAACATTGTTTAAGTTTTTTTCTTTTTCTCCAGAAGATCAACATCAAGACAAAGACTCTGGAGCTCTTTTACTAAAACATTGAATGACTCAGGAACTCCCGGTTCCAGTACAGGATGTCCTTTAACAATAGCCTCATACATGCGGGTTCTACCTGCTATATCATCGCTTTTTACAGTTAAAAACTCCTGAAGTGTATAAGCTGCTCCATATGCTTCCAAAGCCCATACTTCCATTTCTCCAAGTCTCTGGCCACCAAACTGTGCTTTACCTCCAAGAGGTTGCTGTGTTACAAGGGAATACGGACCTATGGAACGAGCATGAATTTTATCTGCAACAAGATGATGCAGTTTGAGCATATACATATAGCCAACTGTAACAGGCCTCTCAAAAGGCTCACCTGTTCTTCCATCATAAAGAGTTACCTGACCTGTTGCTGGAAACCCTGCTTTCTTAAGCATCTCTTTTATCTCATCTTCTTTTGCACCTTCAAAAACAGGGCTTGCCACATAAAGACCAAGAGCCTTAGCAGCCAATCCTAAATGAGTTTCAAGAATCTGCCCTACATTCATTCTTGAAGGAACACCTAAGGGATTAAGCACAATGTCAACAGGTGTTCCATCTTCAAGATATGGCATATCCTCTTCAGGCAGAACCATAGAGACAACGCCTTTATTTCCGTGCCTTCCTGCCATTTTGTCTCCAACCTGAATTTTTCTTTTCATTGCAATGTAAACTTTAACTATCTGATTGACACCAGGAGGAAGCTCATCTCCCTTACGGATTCTTTCAATTTTTTCATTGTATTTTGCATAAATCTGCTTTATATGTTGCTCTACTTCTTTATTAACTCTGTTTACTTCTGCCTTAACATCTGGATCTTCTACCTTCAATTTGAGTAGTTGATTTACATCAAGAAGATTAACAACTTTCTCTGTAAGTGCTTTTCCCTTTGGGCATAAGATTTTTTCACCTTTACGAACATCCTCAAGAACAATTTTACCCTGAAGTATTTTTCTGATTCTGCTTGCCTTTGTTTCTTTAAGAATTCTTATTTCATCTTCTCTGTCTCTTTCTATTCTTTTTATCTCTTCCTCTTCTATAGCAAGGGCTCTCCGAGATTTTTCCTTTCCTTTTCTTGTTAAAATTTTTACATCAATAACAACTCCTTCAATTCCTGGAGGCACATAAAGGCAGCTTTCTTTAACATCTTCTGCCTTTTCTCCAAATATGGCATAAAGAAGCTTTTCTTCAGGAGTATAAACTCTTTCTCCTTTGGGCGTTACTTTTCCAACAAGAATATCGCCTGCTTTTACCTTTGCACCTATTCTTATAATTCCATCCTCATCAAGATCTTTAAGAAGCTCTTCATTGACATTTGGAATTTCTCTTGTAATCTCTTCAGGACCAAGCTTTGTGTCTCTACATTCAATCTCAAATTCATCTATGTGAATGGAAGTATAAACATCCTCTTTCACAAGTCTTTCACTGATCAGGATAGCATCCTCAAAGTTATATCCACCCCAGGGCATGAATGCCACAAGAACATTTCTTCCAAGAGCAAGTTCACCTTTGTCCATACTTGGACCATCAGCAAGAATTGTTCCTCTTTCTACAGTCTGACCAACTTTAACAATAGGCTTTTGAGTCATACATGTTCCTTGATTAGACTTGTGGAATTTTACAAGATTATATATGTCAACTCCACCACCTTCTTCAGTAACTCTGACAACAATTCTTGTAGCATCAACATTTTCTACTATCCCTGCTCTTTTTGCAACAACAAGCCAGCCACTGTCCCTTGCTGCATAAAGCTCCATTCCTGTACCAACTACTGGAGCTTCAGTTTGAATTAAAGGAACAGCCTGTCTTTGCATATTAGAACCCATAAGTGCTCTATTTGCATCATCATTTTCAAGAAAAGGAATTAAAGAAGCAGACAAACTAACAATCTGTTTTGGAGAGACATCCATATATTCCACTTCATCGCGTGATACCATTTTGAAGTCTCCCTTAACTCTTGCTGAAACAGTCTCTCCGATAATATTTCCATCTTTATCTACAGGAGTTGTTGCCTCTGCAATAACATAGTTTTCACTTTCAAGAGCACTTAAATAATGAACCTCATTTGTAACTTTTCCATTAACCACTTTTCTGTAAGGAGATTCTATAAAACCAAACTCATTTATTCTTGCATAAGTGGCAAGAGAAGTTATAAGTCCGATGTTTGGTCCTTCAGGGGTCTCAATAGGACATATTCTTCCATAATGAGTTGGATGGACATCTCGCACTTCAAATCCTGCTCTTTCACGGGTCAGTCCTCCAGGTCCTAAAGCACTGAGTCTGCGTTTGTGTGTAATTTCACTTAATGGATTTGTTTGATCCATAAATTGACTGAGCTGACTGGTGCTGAAAAACTCTTTAATTGCTGCCATTACAGGCTTTGTATTTATAACATCATGAGGCATTGCTGTTTCAACCTCTGTAATTGTCATCTTCTCTCTAATTGCTCTTTCCATTCGCACCAATCCAATACGGAACTGATTTTCAAGAAGTTCACCAACTCCTCTGACTCTTCTGTTTCCAAGATGATCTATATCATCAACCTCTCCTTTGCCTGTTCTGAGATTGAGAAGATATTTAACAATTTCTATAATATCTTTGTCAGTAAGCACTCTCACTTCAAGTGGAATGTCAAGTCCTAATTTCTGATTTAATTTAAGCCTTCCCACTGCTGAAAGATCATATCTTTTTGGATCAAAAAACAATCCATAAAAGAGTTCCTCAGCAGCCTCTTCAGTAGCAGGTTCTCCTGGTCTTAATTTTTTATATATTTCTCTTAAAGCATCCTTTTTGCTGGTAACTCTGTCAGTAAGCAATGTTTCTCGTAATGATGGAAGATAGTTAACATTATCTATGAAAAGCAGATCTAATTTTTGGATTCTGGCAGCTATAATTCTATGTAAAGCTTCTTCTGTAATCTCTTTATTACTGTCAACTATAACTTCACCTGTTTCAGGATCAACAATATCTGAAAGAGTTATTCTCCCTATGATTTCACTTTTTGAAATTGGTATTTCCTGGATTCCTGCTTCTTTAATTTTTTTCAGTGCATACCTCGTAATTTTACTGCCTTCCTTTACTATAATCTCGCCATCAGGACCAACAATATCTATTTTTGTTCTAACTCCCATCAAAATATCACTTACAACTCTGGTGAAGGTTTCGTCTTTAATTCTTATTTCCTCTATGGGGTAAAAAATTTTCAACAGATCTTCATTTGTATATCCCAATGCCTTAAGAACAATGGTGGCTGGAAGTTTTTTTCTCTTGTCAATTCTCACATAAAGAAGATCCTTTGAGTCAAACTCAAAATCAAGCCAGGAGCCTCTTACAGGAATAATTCTTGCAGAGTAAAGAAATCTTCCGCTTATTCTGCTTTTACTTCTATCTGGCGCAAAATAAACACCAGGAGACCTGTGCAACTGGCTAACAATAACTCTCTCAACTCCGTTTATTATAAAGCTACCGGTCTCTGTCATCATTGGAAGGTCGCCAAGAAAAACTTCCTGTTGTCTTGATTCTTTGAGAAACTTCCTTCCCTCTTCATCTTTATCCCATATATTTAAACGAACCTTCATTTTTATAGGAACTGAATAAGTTAATCCCTTAACCATACATTCATAAGGGCTGAGCTTCGGTTCTCCAACTGAGTAGGAAATAAACTCTATTGTAGTTGTTCCATTGTAATCACTTATTGGGAAAACACTGTTTAAAGCTGATTGAAGCCCCTCATCTGCTCTTTCCTCTGGTGGAACATCTTTTTGAAGAAATTTTTCAAAAGATTTTTTCTGAAACTCTAAAAGATAAGGTACCTCCACAAGTGGAGGTACCTTTCCGAAGTTTATTCTCTCTCTTAAAGGCTTTATCATAGTTCTCCTTCTTTTTTTTAAGATTTTTTACTGTATTTCTACAGTTGCTCCTTCAGCTTCAAGTTTTGCTTTGATTGTTTCAGCTTCCTCCTTGGAAACACCTGTCTTAACTGGTTTTGGAGCACCATCAACCAAATCTTTAGCCTCTTTAAGACCAAGTCCAGTAAGCTCTCTTACCACCTTAATTACCTGAATTTTCTTGTCTCCTGCTGCCTTTAAGATTACATCAAAACTTGTTTTCTCTTCAGCTGCTGGTGCTGCTGCTTGAGCTGCTGGGGCACCTGGTGCTGCTGCTTGAACTGCCACTGGTGCTGCTGTCACTCCATATCTTTCCTCAAACTCTTTAATAAACTGACTGAGTTCAAGAATTGTTAGATTGTCAAAAAATTGAAAGACCTCTTCTTTTGTAATTGCCATAATTCTTCCTCCTTTTATTGAGCTTTCTTATTTTTCAATGCTTCTAATGCATAAAGTAATTTAAGAGTAACTCCATGCATTGCATAAGCCATTTTACTAAGTGGAGAACTCATTCCACCAACAAGCATACCGAGTAAGACATTCTTTGAAGGTAGTTTTGAAATCTCCTTAAGTTCTGCTGGAGAGCATACCTTACCTTCAACAACACCCTGTTTAATTTTAAATTTTTCATTCTTTTCGGAAAAATCAAGGACTTTTTTAACTGTAACAACAGGGTCATCATAACCAAAAACAACGCCTGTGCATCCCTTTAAGGAACTTTCCAACTGCTGCCTTAAAGATGCATCTGTCATAGCTATCCTGAAAAGAGTATTTTTACATACCTTATACTCTCCACCAGAGTCTTTAATTGCCTGCCTTAATTCTGAAACTTCAGCAACAGTTAAGCCCTGAAAATCAGTTAAAATAAAAGACTTGGCTTTGGATAGCTTGTCAACAAGTTCTTCAACTCTTTTTTTCTTTGTTTCTTTTGTAGTACTCAGATTATACCTCCTTTCCCGGACAGCGGTGCGGTCTTCTTCAATATGGTTCAAAGTTGTTCAACATTGTTTAACATTGTTCAATCTCGGCAGGCGGCTGTACCATTAAGCCTCATGGCACCTGCTGTCTCAGATTATTAATAACAGGCAAAGCCTGTTTTAAAGTTTAAGCTTTGATATATCTATTTTCAAACCAGGTCCCATTGTAGAAGAAAGAACTACTTTTTTAATATATTTTCCCTTTGATGTTGGTGGCTTTGCTTTAATTACTGATTTCAAAACTGCTATAGCATTCTCAACAAGCTTTTCTTTATCAAAGGAGAGTTTACCTATAGGAACATGAACAACACCGCCTTTGTCAGTTCTGTATTCAATTTTTCCTGCCTTTGCTTCCTTTACTGCTTTCGCAATATCAAAAGTTACTGTGCCAAGTTTTGGATTTGGCATTAATCCTCTTGGACCAAGGATTTTACCGAGTTTACCAACCTGCGACATCATATCAGGAGTAGCAATAGCTCTATCAAACTCAAGCCAGCCCTGCTGAATCTTCTCTATTAAATCTTCTGCTCCAATATAATCAGCTCCAGCCTGTTCTGCCTCTTTTTCTTTCTCACCTTTAGCAAAAACCAGAACCCTAACCTGTTTTCCTGTTCCATGTGGAAGAACTACAGTACTGCGAACAACCTGATCTGATTTTCTCGGATCCACTCCTAAATTTATTGCCATCTCAACAGTCTCATCAAATTTAGTAAAGCTATTTTCTTTTAGAAAATCAATTGCTTCCTCAAGTGTATACTCTCTTGTAGTGTCTAATTTTTCTTTCACAGCAGCTAATTTTTTACCCATCTATATTACCCCCTTATCTCCACACCCATACTTTTTGCAGTGCCAATAATCATTTTCATTGCAGCCTCTAAGGACTTTGTATTTAAATCTGGTAGCTTTGTTTTTGCTATTTCTTCAACCTGTTTCATTGTCAATGTGCCTACCTTTTCTTTTCCTGTTGCACCAGAACCTTTTATAATCCCAGCAGCTTTTTTAATAAGCTCACTTGCAGGAGGAGTCTTGAGTATGAAGGTAAAGGATCTATCCTTGTAGATAGTTAATACAACAGGAATAAGGGTATCTCCCATATTTTGCGTCTGAGCATTAAATTGTTTGCAAAATTCCATAATGTTGATACCATGTGGCCCCAATGCAGGTCCTACTGGCGGAGCAGGGTTTGCTTTACCTGCAGGTATTACAAGTTTTACCTGTGCTGTTACTTCCTTTTTTGCCATAATTTGTTCCTCCTTTAAACCTTTTCAACCTGTGAAAAATTAAGTTCTACAGGTGTCTGTCTACCAAAAATGCTTACCATAACCTTAACTCTTTCATGTTCAGAATCTACTTCATCAATATATCCTGTAAAATTAGTAAATGGACCATCGGTAATTCTAACTGTTTCTCCTTTTTCAAAATGAGTTTTTATTTGTGGAGCCCTGCCTTTTTCCAGTTGCTGCAGAATCATTTCTACTTCTTCTTCTGGAATAGGTGAAGGTTTTTTACCGCCAACAAATCCTGTTACTCTCTGAGTGGTTCTTATCAAATGCCATGTATCTTCATTTAGTTCCATCTCTACAAGAATATATCCGGGATAAAATTTCTTTTCCTGTTCTTTTTTCTTTTTCCCTTTGACTTCAATTATCTTTTCAGTGGGAATCAGGATTCTTGAAATTTTATCCTCAAGTCCCTTGCTCTTAACTCTTTCTTCAATTGAAGCTTTAACCTTTTCTTCAAACCCTGACATTGTATGAACCACATACCACTGTTTTGCCATATTTTCACCTAATAAACGCAGTTACAATTCTTGATAAAACAAAATCTATTAAACCGAGAAAAAAGGAGATTAAAACTACTGTTACAATTACTACCCATGTAGAGGCTATTACTTCGTGTTTTTTAGGATAATTAACCTTTTTTGCCTCTATTTTTACTTCATTAAGAAAATTCCTAAGCCTTGATATCATTTTTCACCTCAAAAAAACATAATGAACAGGCCAGGAGGGATTTGAACCCCCATCCCCCGGATTTGGAGTCCGGTGCTCTATCCGTTGGAGCTACTGGCCTATTCTTAAGCTTTTGTTTCTTTATGTAATGTATGTCTTCTACAATGCTTGCAATATTTTTTTAATTGCAACTTATCAGGCGTAGTTTTTTTATTCTTTGTTGTGGAATAATTCTTACTTTTACATTCAGTACACTGAAGTAGAATTATATCTCTCATTTTTTTACTCCAGCACCTCTGTAACTACACCTGCACCTACTGTTCTTCCACCTTCTC
>NZ_JBMFOO010000010.1:0-40599 GCF_049969575.1 Thermodesulfovibrio sp.
CCGCAACTCATCTGATTGTCCAATCTTTTGAAACATTCTCTTTGATACCTCAGACACGAAGTCACGAACGGTTTCATTGCTTACACCTTGGACTGCTTTTTTCCCAATAGCAAATTCAAAAAGCTTTTGATAATCTTCGCTTATTGCTTTTCCTGACTGTGCCTCAACTTTTGATCTCCATATTCGTGAGGCTGCCTCCTTAATGCTAAATTGCCCAGTATCTACCCGAACAGGGATAAGACTACCATCCGGGCCTAATAAATACTCAGTATTTGAAGTTTTAAGCAACTCAATACCTGGAGCAATCTGTTGCATCTGAGCATTAAGCAACTGTCCCTGCATCACCCTGTCTTCAAAAGTAGGTCCCGAAGTAAGTCTACCAGACCTTGCGGCTGCCAATATACCCAGTACCCCTCCTGGTCTCATTCCTCCAGCACCCAGTACTCCCAAAGCCTCTTTAGTAGAAAGACCTGTAGAACGTGCTTGCCCAAATAGTTTGTTTCCTACTGTAGCAGTATATGCTATGTTACTTCCTTCGTTAAGAAACTTTGCTTGCGCGATGTCATCTGCTGAAAAAACATCTCCAACCAGCGCTTCTCCTGCTAAACCTCCTGTTCTTACATTAATAAGCCCTCTAACCAAATTCTTTTCACCTATCGCTTTTCCAACATTTGCCCATGCTTGCTTTGGAACCAAATCAGAGGACATCACATGTCCAGGATTGGTTAAAACTCCAGATCCAGCAGATGCACCTGATGCTTGTGGTGCTCCTGCTAGGGTACCTGCAAGCATTGCAAGTGCAGTGCCTCCAAATTTTATAAGCATAGCTGTCAGAATACTACTTAGCATTAATCCAAACCATCTCAGAGCACCAAACAATGCTGCTACTTTAGTTGTATATGATGGAAACATGAGCATTGCTGTAAGTCCTGAAGCACCATCAGCATCTTTAAGACTTTCACTACTGTTGAAAGCAAACTCCATTGCAAAACTATGAACCACTGCATCTATAATACCCCATGCAGTAAGCCAGATCAGCATTCCAGCCATGACTGAAAATGCTCTACCTGCCAAAGGGGTTATTACAAGTAAAGCAAACAAGGGAGTAAGCCCTATAGCAAGGGCTGTCAGTGTTTCTTTGATAACAGGAACCCATGAGTTAGCATGAGCTGCCATACCAATAAATGAAGACATGGATTGTGATGTAGCCAAAGTTTTTATGGCATTTTCAGGAGAAGTAGATGAAACTACTTCAAGTATATTTTGAGCCAGAATCTGCTGACTTAGGAAAGAATTACTACCTAATAGATTTGTTATCCCTCCGCCTAATGCATCCTTTGTAACATAAGGTAAAAGACTTTATGGAGAGTTAACACATGAACTGTAACTATTAACATCAGCTGTTGAGTAACCCGCAGCTTTACATGCTTGCTTAATAACATCTGAATGTCAATGATTTGCTTGAGATGTAAGTATCTTTTTAGCTTCATAGATAAGTCTGGTTTTTATTTATGCTGTTTTTTCATCTACTTTAAGGATGGAGAAACGATAAAAATCAACCCTGAACTGATAAAGTCAGGTTTAGCCTTTTCATAAAGAAGATATCCTATTTTGAGTAGATTTTTATATGAGGCAACGAAAATTTCAAATAGATTTTCAATGAGGCAATTCGCTGGATTGACAAAATTATAAAACTCATATAAAATTAATAAACTTTGGTCTGAAGACCGGTTTAACCTGATTTAGAAAGTAAAAAAAGTGGTCATGAAGGCCACAGTTTTGGGCAGAAGCCTGAAGCTGTGGCTTTTTTATTTGGATTATGATAGCAACTGAAATAAAGAAAATCTCATACTGGAATGAGTATGTAAGATGGTATAAGCTTTGGCGTGAGCACAACAGTTATCATGAGCCAATAAAAAACTTTATCTTCAAATTTATTCAGCCAAAAATAAAAATCCTTGATATTGGTGCAGGAGATGGAGTGTTAGCTTTTCCTTTAATAAAAATAGGCAATTATGTAACTGCCCTTGAACCTTCTCAAACTATGCAAGAGTATCTTTACGAAAACTCATTCAACCATGGAGTTAAACTAAAAATTGAACCGCGAAGGTTTGAAGATTTAGAAAGTAGTGAACTCAGAGAATTTGATCTTGCTTTAGCCTGTAACAGTCTTCATCTTACTGATTATGGAATTGAAGGCTCAATCGTCAAACTTTTTAGTTCTCAAATAAACAGTGTTTTCCTTGTTACTGAAAAAACTTTCAGTATTGATAAGATTAGCTCAAATTATCCTGAGTATTCATTGATTTTCAATCATTCCTATATCTGTGAAAGTTCCTTTGCCTATCACAGTCTTGATGAAGCTTTTGAACACTGGCAGTTCAAATACAAAAGAGAGCTTTTCAGCTGGGAAAAAGAAAACTTAATGAAATCACTTTGTTTTGAAAAAGACCATTTCTGGCTTAAAGACCATGCCTTTGTAAATATATTTTACTGGAGGAGGATAAAATGAGGAGATTGGAAAAGCAGACTCCTTTAGGTACACCAAGCTTTTTACTTCTATAAAAGTCTTTGAAAATTCATAGTCAATATGTCTTTGTCCTCTTTCAGTTTTAGCATGGGGAGACATTCTTTCTCCAAAAAGACTGTAGGGCTTAACCTCCAGATAAATTTTTTCTTCATTGCTTTTAGAGACCCTTACTTCCTTAGAGAATACTTGAAAATCCCTGTTTGTCAATTAAGTATGGAGTAAAACATATTTCCCTTCTTTTTACACGCCAAAACAGTAAATGGAAGCTTTTGGTCCAGAGGCAGAAGACTTTTTTGAGTAGCCGTTGATTTTTACGGCTTTAGCTGAGCCACTTTAACTATTAAAAATCTCTTGACAAATTTTTTTAAAGTGGATAAAATTAATCAACAATAAATTTTAGGAGGGAGGTATGGATACAGTTTTATTAAGTAGGCTTCAGTTTGCCATAACTGCAGGTTTTCATTTTATTTTTGTTCCTCTTACATTAGGACTTTCGGTTCTTACAGCTTACATGGAAAGCAGATATGTGGCAACAGGAGACAAGGATTATCTGAGAATGGCTAAGTTCTGGGGAAGGCTTTTTTTAATTAATTTTGCCTTAGGAGTTGTTACAGGAATTACTCTTGAGTTTCAGTTTGGAATGAACTGGGCAGAATACTCCCGTTATGTTGGTGATATTTTTGGTTCACCTCTTGCAATTGAGGCAACTCTGGCATTCTTCCTTGAATCAACATTTATTGGCGTGTGGATTTTTGGATGGAACAGAATCTCTCCAAAGCTTCATGCTCTTTCAATATGGCTTGTGGCAGCGGCAACAAACTTGTCTGCTTTGTGGATTTTGATTGCCAATGGCTGGATGCAACATCCTGTAGGATATGTTTTAAGAAATTCAAGAGCAGAGATGGTTGATTTCTGGGCAGTTGTAACTAATCCCTATGGAATATTGAAATTCTTTCATACTGTAATGTCAGGCTGGGTCGTAGCAGGATTTTTTGTTCTTGGAATATCAGCATATCATCTTTTGAGGAAAAATGAAACAGAGTTCTTCAAAAAATCTCTTAAAATAGGAGCCACCTTTGCTCTTATAAGTTCAATTTTAGTTGCTTTTGTTGGACATTTTCATGCCCATGAGGTTACTCGCACTCAACCTACGAAGATTGCTGCAATGGAATCTTTATGGGAAACAACTCAAGATGCACCAATGTATTTATTGCTTGTTCCAGATCCTAAAAATGAGAGGAATTCTATTGAGGCGATCAAAATTCCATCCATGTTAAGCATTCTGGCAGGTCAGAAGGAAATAAAAGGTTTAAAAGAGTTTCCTCCTTCTGAAAGACCTCCTGTAACTCTTACATTTGTAAGCTTCAGAGTTATGGTGGGGTTAGGTTTTCTTTTTATTCTACTGTCTCTATGGGCATTGATTACATTTAAAACCATTGAAAACAAGACAGCTCTTTTAAGAATTCTTCTGTGGTCAATTCCTCTTCCTTACATTGCAGCACAGCTTGGATGGATTGTTGCAGAGGTGGGACGGCAACCCTGGATTGTTTATGGATTGCTTAAAACCGCTAATGCTGTATCAAAGTCAGTTGAGCCTGCTCAGGTAGTGGCTTCTTTAATAGGATTTACATTATTTTATGGTGCTCTTGGAATAATTGATATTTACCTTCTTGCAAAATATGCAAGAAAAGGTCCTGAACCGAAGGAGGTGTAATCATGGAGTTTCAAATTATCTGGTTTATTTTATGGGGATTACTATGGGCAGTTTACTTTGCCCTTGATGGATTTGATTTAGGAGCTGGAGTGCTTTATCCATTTATTGGAAAAACTGAAGTGGACAAGAAAGCAGTATTACATGCAATTGGTCCTGTATGGAACGGCAATGAGGTATGGTTGATAACAGCTGGAGGTGCCACTTTTGCTGCTTTTCCTACAACCTATGCCTACATGTTCAGCTGGCTTTATACTCCGCTTTTAATTATACTTTTTGCCCTTATATTCAGAGGAGTAGCAGTAGAACTCAGAGGTAAGGCAACTTCAGAATCAATGAAAAAATTCTGGGATTTCTGGGTATTTGTAGGAAGTTTCATACCTGCTTTGCTCTTTGGTGTTGCCTTTGGAAACATATTTATGGGACTGCCCTTTGATGACTCTGGATACTATGGAACACTTTTCAGTTTACTTAATCCCTATGGCTTGCTTGTTGGCTTGCTCTTTTTATTTACCTTTATAGTTCATGGTGGATTGTGGGTTTCATTGAGAGTTCCTGATGAGCTTGCTGAAAGAGCATTATCAAAGGCAAAAAAATTCTGGTATCTACAGGTAACTGTAGCTGTGCTATTTTTAATTTTCACAGCTGTTTTTACAAATCTTTACAATAATTTCATAAAATTACCATTATGGTTTGTTGTTCTTGTAGTGAGTATAGTTTGTCTCCTTTTAACTGGTTTTTATATTATGAAAAAGAAAAATGGACGGGCTTTTGTATCTTCTGCCCTATTCATTATTACTCTTGTTTTTAACGGTATTATCGGTCTTTATCCAAATCTGATTCCATCATCAATTGATTCAAAATACAGTCTTACAATCTTTAATTCATCATCCAGTGTTTATACCCTTAAGGTTATGACAATTGTTGTGATAATCTTTATTCCTATTGTTCTTTTTTATCAGGCATGGACATATAAGACTTTTATGTACAAAATTACAGAAGAAGAACTTAAGGAGGAAGGCTATTAAGGGATTACAGATCACAAGAGAAACAGACTATGCAATAAGAACTGTGCTTTATCTTTCAGCACAAAACAACTATACTGCAAAAGCTGAGGATATTTCAAAACAGATGCAAATACCAAAGAGTTTTCTGATGAAAATACTAAAACAGCTTGACAGGGCAGGATTAGTCATACTTAAAAGAGGAGTTACAGGAGGAGTAACATTAAGTAAAAATCCAGAAAAAATAACTCTTTATGATGTGATTGTTGCAATAGAAAAAACAGTGGCACTTAATAGATGTGTTATTAATAAAAGAATTTGCGGGCTTGTCTCTCACTGCCCTGTTCACCCTGTATGGTTTAAAATAAAAGATAGGTTAATTCAGGAATTGAAAGAAATTAATTTTGCAAAAGTACTGGCACAGGAGACTGTCTCTTAGGCAGTCTCCTCAAAAAAAGAACCTCTTTGGTGCCCGCAGAGAGAGGCTTACCAAAGAGGTTCTTTACAAGATTAGCTTATTTGAGCAGAGCCTCTATATTCTGCTGGGTTCCATAGGGATCTTTAAACTCTTGTTCTGGCTTGAAATTGAGCTTCTTTTCACCACGATTATTCAGATACTTTTTAAGTTCAAGATCAATATTAACAGGAACCTGAACCTGTGCCTTTGCAAGCATTGTTCTTAAAACTGCCTCAGATTTTGATGCATAAGAGATAGCATCACCAAGTATTCTCATTGCTTCTGTTGGATTATGGAATCCAATAGAATTTTCAGCTCCTATGAAAACTACTCTGTAAAGAGCTTCAAGATATAGATCCTTTGCTTTATTGTAAAGAGTTTGGTCAAGCTGCTTTCCACCTTCTTGTGCTTTGTTGGCTATCTCAAATAATTTCGCAGTAACAGCTGTTTGATATCCTGCTCTTAGTAGCAGACTCATTGTTCTGTCCTGTATTGTTAACACTCTCTGTTTTAGCCATTCAGGAGTTTCACCGTGACATTGCAGACACGCTTTCATATCAGACTTAAGAGGACTCATTATTCTGTGTTCAGAGACTTTGAATCCTCCCATCTTTTTATAAGGCATATGGCAGTCTGCACAGGATACTCCAGCATTCCAGTGGGTTGAATTATTTGAAAAGAATTCAAACTCAGGATGCCTTATATAAGCCAGTTTAAATCCTGTAACAGCCTGCTTCCATTCGCCATATGAAGGATCACTTTTTAAAACTTTAATTATATTTTCAATAGTAATACCTCCCAGTTTGCTACCCTGCCAAGGGAAGAAAACACCTGTTGGTTTCATATCTTTATCTCTTGGAACAACATAGGTTACATGACACTGGGCACAAATTATGCTGCGCATCTGCTGATGGGATATGTTTGAAACATCAACTCCCATTGTCTGCAATGCCTTGACAAGAGTAAATCCTCTTCTTATCTGAAGAGAAGCATCTTTTGGATTGTGGCAGTCAATGCAGGAGTCACCAAGTTTCCTATGTTTCTCTGGTATCCAATTCAAAACTTCTTTATAAGGTCTATTATAGTAAGCAAGTCCATATTTTGCTTCAAGCTCTGGTGCATAGGAAGTTTTACAGGTAAGACAAACACCGCCAGGTTTTAATCTGGAAGGATCAATTTCAGACTGGTCAATTAATCTGTAAAAGTGAGCTCTCGGCTCATTGTATTCAATACCAAATCCCCATCCATTGTAAAGTAAAGCCATAAAAGGATATTCAGAAAGTTTGTCGTATATCACTTTGTCTGTATCCCATCCTCTTTTGTATTTACTTTTACCAGCAGGTGTTGGCTCCTGTGATTGTTTATACATCTCATAATGGATTGGATAAACTTTTCCCCATACCTCAGGGTCTACTTCATTTTCAGGAATAGCTGTTGCTCTGAATTCCTTTGGTTTTTCTGGTTGACATCCAAAGAGAAATATAATAAAAAGTAAACTTACGATTAAAAATAAACTATATCGTTTCATAAAAATACCTCCTTTAGATTGTTTCTCTTAATCCTGCCTGTTTATGAGATATTCTTTTATGACAATCCCAGCAGACTCTATCTGATACAGTAATTCTTGAAACCATCTCTCCATGACATCTCAAACAGTTTTGTTGAATTGTCTTTTTTGCATGAGCTGAAGCCTTGATTGGCTCAGGAACTGCTCCAGTATGAAAGGCTATAATATCCCTGCTCCCATCAACTGCTTTCCAGAAATAAAAGCTTACTTTTGAATCATTTGGAAGATGGCAATCCACACATTTAAGAGAATTATGCAGTCCCCCTTTCATTAAACTTAAATACTGCTCTTGCATTACATGACAACTGGCACAGTACTCTGCAGTGTTGGTTTTTGCAAGGATTTTAGGAGATAGAAGAACTACCATAAATAAAAGAAAAACTATACCAATTGCGTAAACTCCATATTTTGAAACTTTACTGTTCATGGTCACCTCCTTTCTCTTTTTGTCCTAAGTATAATATAATTCTTGAGGACTCTCAATAATCTTGTGTCCTATAGTTTCTTCAATATTCACTCTGTTAGGTGTAAAACAGGCACAATCAATTTTAAAGTATCTTGCTGAGATTTTTTGGATACCTTCTTCAACCGTTTCAAAGTTTGCATCAGTAAGTTCTCACCAATTTCTGCTTCCAACGCATGATTCTTCACCAACAACTTGGGGCTAAAGGCAATTGATAGCATGATTAACACACAGAATAAGGAATTTTTATTAACAAAAAAACAGTAAAAGAGATGCTAAAAATGCGTTCTCAAGAATTGGTAGAAGCACAATAAATTTTGTTAAGCTCCTGCTTTATTATTTCAAGGGCATTAATAACTTCTTGAAATGTAGTGAATTTACCAGTGCTGATTCTTATTGAAGAAAGAGCTTCTTGTTCAGACAATCCCATTGAAAGCAGAACATAACTCGGTTTTCTCACTCCTGCATGACAGGCTGAGCCTGCTGAAATTGCAACTTTCTGTGAAAGTCTTTCAACAAATTCATCAGCTAATATTCCTTTAATTGAGATATTCAGAGTATTGGGAAGTCTTGGTGAACCTGCTCCATTTAATTTAGCATTGGAAATTTCAAGGAGTCCTTTAAGCAAGGGCTCTGTTACTTCAAGAAGATGCTTGCTTATTTCATCAAACTCTTCATAGATTATTTCTGCTGCCTTCCCTACTCCTGCAATATATGGAGTATTTTCTGTCCCGGGTCTTAATCCTTTTTCATGGGATGCACCAAAAAGCAAAGGCTTTATAAAAAAATCTTTTCTCAGAAAAAGCGCTCCAATTCCCTTTGGTGCATAAAATTTGTGTCCAGCAATAGAGAGCATTGTAACAGGAAGTTCTCTAACAGAAACACGAACTTTTCCAATGCTCTGAGCACAGTCAGTATGAAAAGGTATTTCTTTCTCTGCAAGCATTTCGGCGATCTCCTTTACTGGCTGAATTACTCCAGTTTCATTATTTGAATGCATTATTGTTACAAGAATTGTATCCTTTTTTATTGCCTTTTTAACATCATCTGGATCAACCATTCCTTGAGAATTAACTGGCAGGAAAGTAACATCATAACCCATACGTGCAAGTTGTTTACATGGATTGACAACTGAAGGATGCTCAATCGAAGATGTAATTATATGTCCACCATTAAAACAAAGGGTTCTACCAAATATGGCAAGATTGTTTGATTCTGTTGCGCCTGATGTAAAAATTATTTCTTCTGGTTCTGCATCAATAAGTTTTGCTACTTTTACCCTTGCAGATTCAATAATCTCCTTTGCTTTTTTTCCAAATTTATGCGAACTTGAAGGATTCCCAAATTCTTCAAATGTTTTTATTATTTCTTCTTTTACTCTTGGCTCTACAGGAGTTGTTGCATTGTAATCAAGATAAATCATCTCTATTAAAATCCATATGCCCCCTGCAGGGATCGAACCTGCGACACCAGGTTTAGGAAACCTGTGCTCTATCCTACTGAGCTAAGGGGGCTAAAAAAATTATAGCAAAAAAATAAATGAAAATGCCAAATTTTACAGAACAAGAGGTTGAAAAAATAACATGTTTTAGGTTATAAAAAATAGTTATGAAAAAGATGGTGTTAATCATCCTTTTTATTTTTGCTCTTTCAAATCTGTGTTATTCTGAAGATAATAAAGATACTGCTTCTTTTAAACAGGACGAAAAAAATGAAGTAATATTTTCAGGTACTGAAGATTTTAAACTTTTACCAGATACAAAAGAAAGCTTTATTGGAAAGGTAGAGAAGCATATTAGTTTATTTTCAGAAAAATTAAAAGAAAAGTTTTCTGTATGGCTCAGTCGCTCTACAAAGTATATTGAAAAAATGAAAGAAATATTAGTTGAAAAAGGATTGCCTGAAGACCTTGTTTATTTGCCTTTAATAGAAAGCGGATTTAATATGAATGCTCGCTCAAGAGCAAAAGCAGTTGGTCCATGGCAGTTCATTGAAAGCACTGCAAAAAGGTATGGTTTAATAGTTGACTGGTGGAGAGATGAAAGAAAAGATCCAATTAAATCAACTGTTGCTGCTGCAGAATATCTTAAAGACCTTTACAAAATGTTTGGAGACTGGTCTTTAGCTCTGGCAGCTTATAATGCTGGTGAAGGCAGAATTTATAAAGCCGTAAATAGGGTTGGAGAGAATGACTACTGGATGCTTCTTAATACAAAGTATTTACCAAAGGAAACAAAAAATTATGTTCCCAAATACATTGCTGCGATAACAATTGCCAAACAACCTGAAAACTTTGGCTTTGAAAATATAAAAGAACATAAAGTGCTTACATATGATGAGGTTGTAATCCCTTCTCCTACTGATCTTGATGTAATTGCCAGGTGTGCAGAAGTTAATGTAAATACCATTAAAGAACTAAATCCAGAACTTAAAAGATGGTCTACTCCAATGAATGTTAAACAATACATTATCAGAATTCCTGAAGGCAAAAAAGATATTTTTCTTTCCAATTTTGAAAATATACCCGCTGAAAAAAGATTCAGTTATGATAAGTATATAACAAAAAAAGGTGATACGGTTTATAAAATTGCCAGGAAAACAGGTTACTCTACCACTGTTCTTTATGAAATGAACGGAACGGAAATTTTTAAAAATCTCAAACCTGGAACTGTAATAATGATTCCTCCAAATGACAAATTTACACGTTCAAAGGAAGATAAGTTTTACGAAAAAAAGCCTGTAAAAAATAAAAACAAAAAAATAAAAAATAAGAGTAAACAGGTCAAAAAAATTAAGAAAAAAGCATAAATTAGTTATTACTTTGTAATTTTTGCAATTCCTCTTTGGCAATTCCAATTAATTCAGAAGAAGGAAATTTGTTGATAATTTCTTCATAATACTTTTTTGCTTCTTCTTTGTTGTCAATTTTTGCCAATTCAAATAAAGCAACATCTTTCATTACAGTTGATCTGCTATTTACAATCTCCTTTAAAGTTTTAATTGCCTGCTGTTTTTCATTATTTTTAAGATAAATCATTGCAATTTTAAATTTTGCAAGATTTGAAAAACTCTCATCATCAGAGTTTGCTACTTTATTTAAATACTCAATAGCTTTTCTCTGGTCTTCTGCTAAGGAGTAAGAATATCCAGCATTCAAAAGATAAATGATTTTTTTCTTTTTTTCATAGGCTTTTGCAAATAAATCACCTGCCTGAGAAAATTTCTTTTGAAACAATGCTTTATATGCTTCATATTCAAGCTCTTTTGCATCGCTTTCCTGTTTAATATTGTAAATATAAAAACCTGCTATTAAAACAGCTATTCCAAGAAATATAAACATTCCTATTACAAGCTTCTTTTTTTGAGCAAATAATTTTTCCTTAAGGGTTTCTACATCTTCTACCTTTTGTTTCATGAAACTTTCCTCCTTACGATTTCTTCCATATTCTGAAATACTTTATGAATTTCTTTTTCTGTTAAGCCAGCACCTTTTAATACTTTTATAGCAAATTCTTTTGAAATAAGATCCATGGGCGAATGGGAATCAGTATTAATAACAAGTTTTGCTCCTTTGTCTAAGGCAATCCGTGCAACATGACCATTGCTCAAACTGTGACCTCTTCTTGATGTAATCTCAAGATATATATTTCGTTCTGCTGCCAGAGCTGCTTCTTGTTCAGTTATCAAACCAGGATGAGCGAGTATATCAATGTCTGACTGCAAAGCTGCCATGTTTGTTCCTTCTTTAACAGGTTCTACAAGAGTCTCACCATGAACAATAACTATTTTTGCACCAAGCATGCGTGCTTGTTTTACTAAATCAGGAATAATCTCAGGACAAACATGCGTGAGTTCTGCACCTGGAAGTAAAGTTAAAGCAGTAAAAGGCTGAATTTTCTCCATTACTTTTACAATTCTTGGAACAATAAAATCAATGTTTGATGGATCTACATGATCAGTGATTGCAAGAGCTCTGTAACCAATTGCTTCAGCTCTTCTGATGATTTCTGCTGGAATTAATTCTCCATCACTGAAAACACTGTGAATGTGAAGATCAATCATTTTATAAACTCCAGCATTTTTTTAAACTCATCTGTTCCGGCTTTTTTTAGAATTTGAAATACTAATGTTTCAGTGCATGTTATTACTGCTCCTGCATCTTTCATAAGGTTAATCCCGATTTCCCAGTCCTGTTTTTTTCTGCTACACACAGCATCACATGGTACAAAAACATAATAATGCCTTAAAAGAAAGTCAAGTGCTGTTTGACATACACATACATGGGTTTCCATTCCAGTAAGAATGATTTTTTGCCTGCCAAGTTCTCTTATTTTAATGGCAAATTTTTCTTCTCCAAAACAGCTAAAATATATTTTTTCAATAGCTTGTTCACTTAAAAGATTTCCTATTTGCTCAAGAGTTTTTCCTAATCCTTTAGGATACTGCTCAGTAAAAACAACAGGAATTTGATAAAGCTTGCAAAGCTCAATTAAAACAGTGATATTTTTTATTGTTCTCTCAATAATCTCTTCTTTCATAGCTCTGGCAAGCTTTTCCTGCATATCAACTATTACAAGTAAAGCCTCCTCAGCAGTTATAAAAAACTTTTCAGCAGTCAATTCATACCTCCTCTGCAAGTTCTCTTAAAAGTTTTATTATATCATCTATTCTAAATGGTTTGGTAACATACCACTTAACTCCTAATTCTTTAGCTGTTTGTTTGTCTACTTCTTGCCCCTTTGCTGTAAGCATAACAATTTTCATGTTCCATGAAGGAGGTTGTTTTTGTAAAACTCTGCAAACTTCAAACCCGCTCATCTTTGGCATCATAATGTCTAATAACACTATATCAGGTTTTTCCTTTTTTATTAATTCAAGACCTTCTTCTCCGTCACAGGCTTCTATTGCTTGAATATCAATGTCCTCTATTTCATCAATTATTTGAAGAATTAATTCTCTTATGATAGGTTCATCATCAACTATTAATATTTTCAATGCCTTCCTCCTTTCTTTTTAAAGGGATCGTAAAATAAAAGATGCTACCTTTGCCCAATTGACTTTCAACCCAGATTTCTCCTCCATGAGCTTCTACAATCTGTTTTGAAATTGGAAGTCCTAATCCTGTTCCTTTTGGTTTGCCTCTTATCAGGTCTCCAACTTGTTTAAATTTCTCAAAAATCCTGTCTTTTTCTTCTTCAGGAATTCCTATGCCAGTGTCTTCCACAGATACAAGGATCTCATCTCCATTAAGCTGTGCTTTGCATTTTACATATCCTTTCTCAGTAAATTTTAATGCATTTGATAGCAGATTAATAACAACCTGAATAAGTCTTTCTTTATCAGCATTTATCTCTGGAAGGCCTGGTTGAATCTCCATATAGAAGGGAAGTCCTTTCTGTTCAAAAAGTGATGAAACAGCCTTGTATGCATCTGTTATGACTTCATTTAATGAAATCTCTGTGAAATTCCATATAGCCTTACCTGACTCAAGTTTTGAAATGTCAAGAACATCATTTATCAATGAAGTTATCCTCTCTCCTTCAGAAAAAATGATGTTAAAATTTTTGTTAATCTTGCTTACTGCTTTGGATAACTTTGAATCATTAAGATCAAGATGGGGGAGAATATTTTCAACAAATTTTTTATTTATCATCTCAATAAACCCAAGTATTGAAGTAAGAGGAGTTCTTAATTCATGGCTTACCACTGTGATAAACTCAGTTTTAAGTCTATCAACTTCTTTTTCCTGAGTAATATCTCTTATTAAGATAACAGAACCAAGAATTCCTTTTGCCTCTGATTCTTCAGAAAAATACTCTTTTTTAATGCTTTTTGCAACCGCCTTTCCAATTCTTTGATTAACAAGATTTATTTCAGTGGAGACAACTTCTTCAGTATTAAGTGATTTTTTTGCCAATTTATCAAGCTCCTTTCCAAGAATTTCTACATTTTTACCTATCATTTCAAACTCTGCTTTACCAAACATCTCTGAAGCAGCAGGATTAATGTGATTAATTACTCCATCTTTGTCAACAACAATAAGTCCATCTGCCATGTTGTCAATTATAGTAGTCAGATAGGCAAGAGTATCCTGAAGCTCAACAACAGCATCTTTAAGAGCAAACTCATATCTGTCAAATACTTCGTTTATATTATTCGCCATTGATTGCATTGTATTGGCAAGAAGGCCTATCTCATCTTTTGATTTAATATCTACCTTAGCGTCAAAATCATGGGCAAGTAGTTTTTTGGCATATTCAGTCAACTGATTAAGTGGCTGGGATATTTTGTTTACCATAAAATATGCAAGAAAAACACTGAAAATAAAAATTAAAGAAAGAAGTGTAAGCTGCTTGCCAAGCACAGCCCACATTTTTTGATTAATGTTGTTTTTATTCATGCCCACATGAACATAACCCACAGCTCCTTCTGTGATTGGAGATACTATATCTAAAAAATCTCCTGCCCCATAAATACTTACATCTTTTATGCCTCTTTTGTGTATCTGAGCAATTTTTTTAATCTCTTCAGGAATTGCTGGAATAAATGTATGGGAAATTATTTCACCTGTTGAGTCAACAACGAAAACATATGAAACTCCTTCAATTTCAAGAAATTGGTCTATCATAGCCTGAACAGTGGCTGAATCAAGATTGAGAATGGTTTCAGCAGAAGATGAGGCAATGCTGCTTGCAATAGCAGTTCCTTTTGATTTGTATTCTTCAGTGAGATTATTATAAAGATGCCAGCCAGAAAAAATACTTATAGTGACAAATATGATAGCAAAGAGAAATATTATTCCTAAGAGAGTTTTCTGAAAAAGCTTTGACATTCTCATTTTTTCCATTCACTCCAGTCTTTTATTGGAACAAACTTACCATTTTTGTAAGTTGTATAATATACTCTATCCAGTGCTTGATGCTTGGTTTTAGAAAAACTTATTTTTTCATCAATGCCTATATCAAGATTTTTAATGTGTTCTACCACTGTTTTAATATTTTGTCTTTTTGGTGTTTTACCAAGTCTTTTAAGAACTTCAACAATGACTTTTGCATTGAGAAAGCCTTCAAAGCTTACAAAGCTATATTTAAGAGGTTTATAGTCTACTTCCATCAATTCTGGAGGTGGCATTGGATTATACTTATCCATAAAAGCTCTATACTGCCTTACAGCTGGCAAACTCATATCTTCATAGCTTGGCACTACCTGAGAGTTTATTAAATTATAAGTGTACTTTTTACCTGTTTTTTTCTCTTCCTCAAGAAGAAGATTTATCATAAATTCACTGCCTACAAAAGATACATTTGCAATAGGAACATCCCATCCCATGTCTCGTGCATCTCTTATAAATCCTGCACAGGCTGCATAGGCACCAACAGATATTACAGCATCTGCTCCAGCATTTTTCAGAATCTCAACCTGTTTTTTAAAGCTCTCTGAATATTTAGCACCTCTTTTATATGTTGCCTCTGCCACTATTTTATAACCATACTTTGCAAGGGTTTTTCTCACACCATCCCATCCACTTCTTCCATAGGCATCAGCTTGATAGAAAATTCCTATTTTTTTTCTTCCAATCTTTATAAAATTTTCAACAAGTCCACCTGTTTCCTGCTCATAGGATGCTCTTAAATTAAATACATATTCATCATAGGGAGGCTTTCTGTGAGGAAGAGCTCCTGTAAAAGGGAAAAATAAATAAATATTTTTGTTGCTATAACTTTTTAATATTGGAAGTATTCTTGTTACAGTTGGAGTTCCAACATAGTTAAAAAGCGTAAACACTCTATCTTCTTCAACAAGTTTTATAGTGTTTTTTATTGTAGGAATCGGGTTGTATCCATCATCATATGCTTTAATAACGATTTTTTTTCCGTAAATACCACCATTTCTGTTAATATGTTCAAAATATGCCATTGCTCCTCTGTAAAGCTCTATTCCAAGCCCTCTTGTAGGACCTTTAAAGGCAGCAGACATACCAAGGTCTATAGTATCACTGTGGTGTTCTGCAAATACAAAGGATGGAATTAATAAAAGGACAATGATAATTGAAAGAGTTTTTAAAACTGAACCTGACATCTTTTTACTCCATTGCCTTCATCCTTTATCCATAAAAGAGTTTTATTATTTCTTCTACACCAATTTTTAACATCATTTTCAAAAGTTGGGCAGTCTGCAATAACCTCAAGAATATCCCCTTTTTTCATTTTCAATGCTTTGATTGTCATCTGAATTGTTGGCTGTGGACATTTCAGCCCCCGAGCATCAAGCAAAATCACTGCCATCGTTTACCTCCTCAAGTGCTTTCAATATTCCGTCTATTTCAGCTAAAAATTCTTCAGAAGTATAGCCATCAAGCTCGATTGCTTTTGAAGCACAGGCAGGTACACATATTCCACATCCTTCACATAAAACTTCAACAATTTTTGGTCTATTTTTTTCAAGTTCAATTGCTCCATAGGGACATAGAGATAAACATATTCCACAACTGCTACATTTATTATAGTCTATTTTTGCTATAAATGGCTGTTTTATTATTTTGTTGTCTTTCAAAGATGAAATAAGCTTTCCAACCTGAGCCATTGCATCAGTTATTGCTTCCTCTGTTGTCATTGGTTCTTTAACAGAACCAGTTAAAAATACTCCTGAGGGTTCTTCTAAGTTTTTATCTGAAACAACTGCAGGGCATAAAACAACAATATCACAGGGAAATTTTTTCTTTTTTAAAGAGACAATCAACAAGTTTTTTCTGTTAATTTTTAAATTTTTCAAATTTTCATATCTAAAAATTTTTGTTAAAGGATCTTTTATCGCCTGCTGATAAAGTTTGTATGCCTTTTTGCCTGGTAGCACTATCTCCTTAACAAAATGAATTATTTCAGCATCTGGCAAAGTATGTCTAATGATTCTGTTAAATTTAAAAGCATACTGACAGCATATTTTACTACAGTAAGGATAATAATTTTCATCAAGACTTCCAACACAATGAATTATGGCAATCCTTTGAGGTGACTGCCCTGAACTTGTTATTATTTCTCCTTTTGTGGGTCCTTCAGAATTTAAAATTTCTTCAAATTCCAGTGCATTGTAAATATCTTTGAATTTTCCATAGCCAAGCTCAGGAATGGCTTTACAATCCATAAGCTCAAATCCTGTTGCCCATAGTATGGCATTGATTTTTATATTTTCTTCCTTTTCTGATTCATGGAAATTTATTGCATCTACAGGACATTCCTTTATGCATAAGTTACAGTCCTCTCCTTTAAGCGCAAGACACTTCTCAGGATTTATTCTTGCCACTGCTGGAAGCTTCATTGGTTCTACTCTGATAGCATTTACTGGACAGACTTCTTCACATTGCGAGCAACCAATACATTTTTCAGGATTAACATAAACTGGCTTTGATATCACTTTTGCAAAAAAACTTCCAAAAAATCCTTTTAATTCTTTTAATTCTGAATTTAATCTCAGTTCTATATTAGAATTTAAAACCTCCTCAATCATTGGATGAACCATACAGGGTCCGCAGGAAAGGTCTGGAAAGAGTTTTTCATACTTAACGATTTTACCGCCGAGGGAGTCTTCCTTTTCAATTAGATAAACTTTCCGACCAGCTTTTGAAAGAGCAAGTGCTGCTTTGAGCCCTGCTATACCTCCTCCAACAACCATTATGTCTTTTGAAACTGGAAATTCTTTTTCAAAAAGCGGTCTTTGTTTTTTCAGTCTTTCCAGTGCTCCATTGAAAAGTGCATATGTTTTTTTAAGTGCTCCTTGTTTATCTTTAGTAGCCCATGCAACCTGTTCCCTGATATTAACGAAATTTATCATGTATGGATTAATTCCTGATTCTGCTACAATGCTCTGAAATAGAGATTCTTTATTTTTTGGAGAACAAGCAAGGATAATTAAGCCATCAGGTTTTTTTAGAGTTAATAAATTTTTAATTTCTTTTTGAGTTTCCTCAGAGCAAGCTAATTCAAATTTTTCAAGCCATTCAACTTTATTAATTATTAGCTGATTAAGTTTTTCAAAATCAATCTTTTCAGTTATCTGCCCTGCACAGGCACAAAAAATAGCCCCGATTTTCAACACTGCCCTCTTACTGGAATAAATTTAAGATTATTTTACCACAAAAGAGTCAATCTTCTACGAATACTTCTATGGCTATTTCAGGGCAAACAACTGCGCACATTGCACATCCTATGCAACTTTCAGGGTTTGAAAATTTGGCAGGGAAATAACCTGAGGAATTAAACTCTGATAATATTTCAATGCATCCCTTAGGACATGTTAAAATGCAGTATTTACAGCCTTTACATCTTTCTGAATCAATAACGATTAAACCTTTTTTAACCTTTGTTTGCATGGATTTAATTTTAAATGTTTTAATGTTTTAATGTCAAATGTAAGGAGGAAGGACGGAAAGCACCTTCCTCCTTGATTTGATTAACAGCCTTCAACAGCTTTTTTCTTCTTTGGTGCAGGTGTTGCTTCTTTACCCTTTTCCTTTTTTACAACACCATCTTTTACTGTAACTTTGTCTCCCACTTTAATACCTTTTACATTTTTAACTTCTACTGTAACTTCCTTGCCATCAGCCTGCTTGATTGTAAGTTTTTTTCCTTCAATCTTTGTAACCGTTCCCTGTACTGCCTCAGTTTTCTTTACATCTGCAGCAAAAGATGTAAAAGCTACTGCAAATACAAATGTTAAAACCAATAGTAATGCTACCGCTTTTTTCATTCTGTCACCTCCTTTCTTTTCAGAATTTGTTAAATTATATCAATAAGAAGACAGTTTTGTTAACTGTCCAGCATAAACTATTGCTGCTCTTAAAATTAAAGTTCCAGCAAGAACTAAAATAGCTGCAAAATTCATTCTAAAAATTTGAGCCTTTGTAAACTCACCATGAATGCCATCTTCAAACTCTTTTAATTCACCGAGTTTTATTCTCAATGCCAATGGAAGGAGTAGAAAAATAGCAATCAAAGCAATTGTAAATATGAAGTGTTCACTTGTAAGAGAAAAAAATGGTGCAATAGCTTTTTTATACGGTGCGGTGGAAGTGTAAAGTCCATAGAAAAACAATGCTATCACCACAAGCTCTGCAACAATTAACCATATATCAATTTTTGTAAATAAAAATTTTATCTCTGCTTTTTTAGCTATTATAACAACCATTGCAGCACCTGATGAAAGAGCTGAAACAAGAAACAGAATTGGCAGTGTTGCATTATTCCATAGAGGAATTGCTGCAAAGGAACTTAAAAGCACACCGGTGTATATTCCAAGAAATATTCCAAGAGCAAAATTGAGTTTTGCAATAGGTCTCATTTTTGGTGCAAGCTTTTCAGAAATTTTTATAAGAAAAGACAATTTTAAACGATGTCTCTGCTCTTTTGGAATAACAGCTAAAATGTAAAGAACATTAGCAAAAAGCACTACTGGCACTCCCCAGGTACCCCAGGACATAAGAGATAGTGGCTGAAATGTCAAATAACCCCAGAAAAGATGTAAAGGAGAGCCAAGATCAAAAATTATAAACTGCGCACCAACAGCAAGAACTATAAAGGCAATTAATGGAGCTCTAACACATTGAGCAAGTTCTTCAACAGGTTGTTTCGGAATTCTTAAGTTTGCAATTGAGCACATCACAAGCATTCCAGCAGAAAGACCTCCAAGAAATAAATAAATGATAATTCTCCAATCCCATACTTCTAAGTGAGGAAAGGTTATTGTATTTGTTCCTGTTATACTGAGTTCTATCATCATAGACCTCCTGCAAATTTTTTATTAATGTAAAATACTCTTGGACGAGTCCCTGCAAATTCAAGTCTAACAGTGGCATCATGCTTTTTAAGAAGTTGAGACACTTCACTGTTTGGATCATCAAGATCGCCAAATATTCTTGATTTACCAAGACATGTTTCTACACAGGCAGGTTTTTTCCCTACTTGAAGTCTGTGCTCACAGAAAGTGCATTTGTCAGCCACTCCCTCTGGAGTTGAATATCTTGCATCATATGGACAGGCTAAAATGCAGGCTTTGCATCCAATGCATTTTTTCTTGTCAATCTGAACTGTTCCATCCTCTGCTCTGTGGGATGCTCTTGTTGGACAGGCATCTATACAGGGCGCATTTTCGCAGTGATTGCAAAGTTCTGATCTTAACTCCATTCTTAAATATGGGAATTCTCCCCTTGTCTCTTCAACGACTCTCGTTCTAAAATATCCATCTGCAACATTATTTTCTTTTTTACATGCAATAACGCATGCCATGCATCCAATACATCTTTCAACATCTATAACCATGGCATATCTTGGCATATCAGACCTCCTTAGCAATTTTTACAAAATTAACTCTCATACCAACACTTCCAGAAATCGAGTCAATATCATATCTCGTTATCAACTGCTGATCATCAGCACCCCTAAGGTATGCTCTATGTAGAAGTTTTGATGTAGTGCTAAATCCATGAACAAGATAAATACAATCTGGTCTGATTCTCTCTGTAATTTTTATCCGAACTTTATTGGATTTCACACCATCTTGATTTATCAATATAATGTATTCTCCATTTTTAAGTCCCATTTTCTTTGCAACCTTTGCATTTACCCAGGCAACATTTTCCTTCATTAGTTCCCAAAGAGATGGATTATTCGTTGTTCTTGAAAAAGTATGAACTGGAGCTCTTCCATATATTAATCTAAACCAGCCTTCTGCTGGCTGAGGATGCTTTGTATACTTTGGAACAGGATCAAATCCTTTTTCTTTTAATTCTTTACTGTAAAGTTCAATCTTTCCTGAGGGTGTTTTGAATTTTGGCTGATTATCAGCTGTTATGTAAGGCTTTTCACTTTCTGGAAAACTTATGTATCCATTTTTTACAAGCTCACTATAATCTATCCCCCAGGTTTGACACTTCATTTTTAAGAAATCTTCAAAGGTATTCCATGGGAAGTATTCTTCAAGACCAAGTCTTTTACCGAGTTCCTTTGCTATCCACCAGCCTGGCTTGGTATCATACATTGGCTGTACAACAGGCTGGCGAATTGAAACTCCAAAAGCTCTTTCCTTAACAGTGAATAAATCATCGTGACGCTCAAGATAGGTGCATTCAGGAAGCACGACATCAGCAAGCATTACTCCATCATAGGGCATCATGTCAACTGCTACAAGAAGGTCAAGTTTCTGAACAGCTTGCAATGTATCCCTTTGATTTGGCATTGCTTTCATTATGTTTGTTCCTGTAATAAACCAAGCTTTTATTGGATAGGGTTGTTCTGTTAATGTAGATTTAACAATTGCATGGGTTACTCCTTCTTCTCCTGCAAAAGGATAATTGCCTTTGTTTATTGCTGGTTTTTGTGGTGCTGGATAATCTTTTTCTGAAAGAAACACTGGTTCAAGTTTTTTCTTTGGACTGAGATATATTCCACCAGGTCTTCCATAGGCTCCAAGAAGTGCTGTTAATATGGCAACAGCACGCTGACGCTGAACATTGTCTGAATACCAGGCAGTGTGTCTTCCAGGATGTATCAAAACATGAGGTTTATTTTTCCCGATTATTCTTGCTGTCTGAACAATTAAGCTAACTGGAATCTCCGTTTCCTTCTCTGCCCATTCTGGCGTATATTCCTTTACAGCCTGGGCAACTTCATTAAAACCTACAGTGTATTTTGCTACATATTCTTTATCATAAAGTTCTTCCTGAATTATCAAGTTTATCCAGCTAAGTAAAAGTGCCAGATCAGTGGCTGGTTTTATTGGTAACCAGTATTTTGCCTTACTAGCAGCAGTTGAAAATCTTGGATCTACAACTATTACAGTAGCCCCCTCACCCACTGCCTCAGCAAATTCCTGACACTGAGAGTTATGAGCATTTTCTCCGAGATGACTACCTATGAGCACCACTACTTTGCTGTTTTGAATATCGAGTCTTTCAGGATTGCCAACATCTTCTCCATAGGTGACTTCAAAGGCAACACCTCGAGCTCCTCTACACAAAGCAAAGGAAGGCATTGCAAAATTTGGCGAACCAAAAGCCTGAAGAAGATGCATAAAATAGGTTGATATTGTTCCATGTGTAAGAAGAGCTATTGATTCTGCTCCATACTGTGCTTTAATTTTCTGCATTTTATCTGCCACAAATCCAAGTGCTTCATCCCATGAAACTTTTTTAAACTTTGCCTCTCCTCTTTTGCCTGTGTTTATAAGTGGAGTTTTTAATCTGTCTGAGTCATAAAGAAGGCCTATTCCACCATGACCTCTTGCACATAATTTACCACGAGAATTTGGATGAAGCGGATTTCCATCAAGCTTTACAACTTTACCATCCACAACCTTTGCAATAACGCCACACCGCCAAAAACACATCTCACATGTAGTGGGCACATATTGGGGTAATGAGACAGGCTTTTTACCAAGACCTAAAACAGAAGTTACCACTGAAGTTCCAGCTACAGCTACACCACCTGTTGCAGCTGCAATTTTTAGAAAATCTCTTCGGGTAATGGTCATACCTTCACCCCCTTATTTTTGTTATACTATGTATAAATAATAGTAGCTAAAAAATTTTTTGTCAATAGATTTTTTAAATAGGATATATGGGTATGGAAAAAATTGCTTTAAATGATAATAATTTGCATAACCAAAAAAGAAGGCTTTTTTTAAAAAAGATAATAAACTTTATTTTTTTAATTGCTGGGCTTTTATTTGCAGTTACTGGTTTAATTTTTTTAAAGCCTAAAAAACCAAAAAATAGACCTCTCAATTTTTTTGAAATCTCAGAGGATAAAATTCCTAAGGAAGGTGTAAAAAAAGTAGACATTGCTGTGGAGGAAGGAAAGTTAATAAAAATATTTCTGGTTAATAAAAATAATTCAATTATCGCTATTAGCCCTGTATGCACCCATCTTGGCTGTTTTGTAAATTTTGACAGAACCGTAAATGAATTCATATGTCCATGCCATGGTGGTAGATATGATATAGAAGGGAAGGTAATTGATGGTCCTCCGAAAAATGCTCTTCATAGACTTCCTATTAAGATGGAAAACGGTAAAATTTTTATAGGGATAAAACTATGAAAGTTGTTGATTGGTTTCTTGACAGATTCAGATTAAAATCAGCCCATAGAGGAATTTTTGAAAGAGATATTCCAGAGGGAATTAATTATTTTTACTGTTTTGGTGGAATTGCCTTTACAGCATTTTTAATATGTTTGCTCTCCGGGCTTTTTCTATCATTTTACTATACTCCTTCTGAAAAAGAAGCTTATTTAAGCATTCAGAAAATTCATGAAGAAGTATATCTTGGAAAACTAATGCGGGGAATTCATAAATGGTCTGCTAATGTGCTTATTGTAAGCCTTATAATTCACTCAATAAGAGTTTTTATTACCAGGAGTTATAGGCCTCCCCGGGAATTAAACTGGATTGTTGGAGTTATTATATTCATAATTGTGATGTTTGAAGGCTTTACTGGTTATCTTCTTCCATGGGATCAGAAAGCCTATTGGGCAACTGTTGTAGGAACAAACATTATTGGAAGCATACCAATAGTGGGAGAGACTCTTTTACTAATTGTAAGAGGCGGATATGATGTAACAGCAACTACTCTTTCAAGGTTTTACAGTTTTCATGTGCTGTGGTTTCCCATGATTATAATTCTTCTTTTATGGGCACATTTTCATATGATTAAAAAACTTGGCATATCAAAGCCTTTATGAAAAAGAAATTTTACCCTGATTATCTTATTGAAATTCTGTTCTTTGCAATTATTACTTTTGAAATAATTCTTATACTGGCATTCCTTTTTCCTCCTGTGATTGGCAGAGAAATTGATTTCACAGCAGCCTATCAACCTCGTCCTGAGTGGTATTATCTCTGGCTGTTTTATCTGTTAAAATTTTTCTCAACTGATAAAATTTTCATCGGTGGAGTTTTACTGCCTTTTACATTAATAGCCTTTCTCATGTTAATTCCATGGCTTGAGAAAAAAATTGGATGGAAATTAACATCATTTATCGGACTAATTTTTCTACTTCTATTTATTGTAACCACCATAATTCAAGCTTTATCATAATAGCCCATAGGGGTATATTGAAGCTGCTTAGTCATCTCTCTCGAACAAATTAAGCCATTCTTTAAAAATTTTTACCTTTTCCTCACCGTATCTTGAAAGGTCTTTTATTATTTCCTCCACAGTTCTTACTCTTACAGATCCGTCAGATTCTTTTGAAAAGAATTTGTCTGCATAGGCAATTATTTTTTCTTCCATTGTAACAGGAACCATGTCTCTATGAGGCAGGGGAAGATTTTTTTTGATTATCTCTTCCATTGTTATTCCAACTCCTGTATGTCTTTCACAGACAAGAGCATGCTTTTGAAATCTCTCTTTTTCAAGAATTTCCCGACCAAGATATCCATGAGCAATATAGGGAAATCTTCCATGACAGTCAAGTTTTGGAGTATTTGTCATAAAAATCCCAATATCATGAAGCATCGCTGCTTCATAAATAAACTGTTTGTCTACATTAAATTTTTCTGCGATTTTTAAAGCCTTTTCTGCAACTGCTTTTGAATGATTTATGAGTATTTTATATGCCATGCTCTGAGGATTGTAGTATTTTTTTATGATTTCAAAAGGATCCATAAAATTTATTATATCATGAACTTTTTAATTGAGCTGGTAAGATTTTAAGAAAAATAACTCCTCCTGCGAGGCATATCAAAGAGTAAATTTCAAGCACTGTCTTAACTCCAAATTTTTCAACTAATGCTCCAACAAGAAGATTGCCTATAGGTGTAAATCCAAGAAAAACAAAGGCAAAAAAGCTCATTACTCTCCCTCTAAGTCTTTGCTCTGTTAGATGTTGAATAAAACTGTTACTTACAGTAAAAAAATTAACAAAAGCAACGCCAAGTAAAAATGCAAATCCAATTGTTAAATAAATATTATGAGAGAGGGTAACTCCAAAAAGTCCTATTGGAAACAAAAGAGAAGCTCTGAAAATATGGTTCAATTTCTCCGGTATGTCTCGCCTTAAAGCTATGAAAATACCTGACAGAAGCGAACCTACGCCAACGGATGACACTATCATACTAAATCCCTTTGCTTCCACTTTTAATATCTCTCCAGCTATTATCGGCAGTATAGTCATAAAAGAAAGTCCGAATAATGTAAAAATTCCCACAGAGCAAATTATATTTAAAATTTGTCTGTTTTTAAGAATAAAATACAATCCCTCTTTTAAACTCTCTTTAAAGGAAACATGGATTGAGGAAGTTGAAAAATTTAATTTAATACTGAAAAGAATAAAAATAAGTGGAAGAAAGCTTAATGCATTTAAATAAAAACACATGTAAAAATTTAAGTGAGCTACAATAAATCCTGCAAGCATTGGTCCTACGATTCTTGCAATATTAAAAGATATTGACTGCATTGCTACAGCAGAAGTAATCATGTCCGGATAGACTATTTCAGTTATAAAAGCCTGCCTTGCTGGCATATCAAAAGCTGTAGCTATTCCGAGAACACAAGAAGCAATAGCAATATGCCAGATATTTATAAGGTTTAAATGAATTAGTACTCCAATTACCACAGCAGGCAGAGCTGAGAAAGTCTGAGTGACAATTAAAATATTTCTTCGTGGATATCTATCAGCTACCACACCTCCAAATAAAGTAAAAAGCAGTGTGGGAAATGAAGCAAGAAAGGAAATCAAACCAAGATAAAAGGCAGATTTTGTAAGAACATAAACAAGCCAGCTCTGTGCTATATGCTGCATCCATGTGCCACTTAGAGATATGACCTGACCTATCCAGTAGGCTCTAAATTCTTTAATTTTCAAAGGATGGGACATTTTTTATTATATCATTTTAATAAAAAAGAACCTCTTCGGTGCCTAAGAGAGGCTTACCAAAGAGATTCTTGACAGGATAAGTTTACTCTATCCTTTCACCACGATGTTGACCAGCTTGCCTTTTACAGGGATTACTTTAAGGATTTCTTTACCATTTATCCATTGCTTTACTTTTTCATCATCAAGGGCAATTTTTACCACTTCTTCATCACTTAATCCTTGTGGAATCATTATCTTTGAACGAACCTTGCCATTTATCTGAACAACAAGCTCTACCATTTGCTCTTTTGCAAGCTCTTCATCATAGGAAGGCCATGATTCATTGAGGATAAAACCTTTTTCTCCCATTTCATGCCAGAGTTCCTCAGCAATGTGAGGTGCAAATGGGCTTAGAAGAAGGAGGAAGTTTTTAAGGGCGAATTTAAATACTTTGCGGTCTTCATCAGTTTTTGGTTCATAGTTGTAAACCTCATTAACAAACTCCATGAGCCTTGCAATGGCTGTGTTAAACTGGTATTCCTTTTCTATGTCAAGGGTAACACGCTTTATTGTGCGATGAATAAGGCTTAAGAGACTGAAAGCTGAAGGCTGAAGGCTAAAGGGATCAATGCTTTCAGTATGAGTCTCCTCTTTAAGCCATCCATGATTTTTATAAAACAGGGCATACACTCTCTTTAAAAATCTATGTGCACCTTCAACGCCCTGGGAAGACCATTCAAGGTCTTTTTCAGGCGGTGCTGCAAAGAGTGTGAAAACCCTTACTGTATCTGTTCCGTAAGTTTCAATCATCTCATCAGGATCAACAATGTTTTTCTTTGACTTTGACATCTTCTCCACTCTTCCTGTTTGCACATGTTTTCCACAGTGGATGCATTTTCCATCTTT
The DNA here is from genome assembly GCF_049969575.1 of Thermodesulfovibrio sp. NCBI lineage: Bacteria > Pseudomonadati > Nitrospirota > Thermodesulfovibrionia > Thermodesulfovibrionales > Thermodesulfovibrionaceae > Thermodesulfovibrio > Thermodesulfovibrio sp. The sequence goes on from NZ_JBMFOO010000010.1 coordinate 26,481, forward strand.
CACTTCCTTTGGAAAAAGCCAGTCATGCTCCGGGCAGCGGTAACTTTCCATGCAGACCATTCCCTGTGTAAGAAGTCTTTGAAATGGTTCATCAAAGGGAACAATTCCTAAATCACGAAGCACCTTTGTGAAAAATCTCGCATAAAGAAGATGTAGCACAGCATGCTCCACTCCACCGATGTACTGATCAACAGGCATCCAGTATTTTATTTTTTCTTTATGAAAAGCCTCCTCATCTTGCAAAGAGCAGTATCGGACAAAATACCATGAAGAGTCAACAAAGGTATCCATTGTATCTGTTTCTCTGCGAGCATCTCCCCCACAACGAGGACAGCGTGTTTTATAAAATTCTTCAACATATTTAAGAGGAGACTCGCCCTTCCCTGTAAGATTCACATTTTCAGGAAGTATCACTGGAAGGTCTTTCTCAGGTACAGGAATAATGCCACAGTTGTCACAATAGATTATGGGAATTGGTGTTCCCCAGTAACGCTGCCTCGAGATTCCCCAGTCACGAAGCCTGTAATTAACAGTTTTTTTACCAAGCCCTTTGTCCTCAATGTAGTCTGCAACTGCTTTTTTACCCTCTGCTGATGGAAGCCCTGAAAAAGCTCCTGAATTAACCATAACTCCTTGTTCTTCGTATGCCTCTTTTAAAGGCTCAGGCAAATCTTTATCAACAGGCTTTATGACGACTTTTATAGGAAGCCCGTATCTTACAGCAAATTCAAAATCCCTCTGGTCGTGGGCTGGAACGCTCATTATTGCTCCTGTTCCGTATTCCATCAAAACAAAGTTGGCAATCCATATGGGAACTTTTTCTCCGTTAAGGGGATTTATTGCATATTTTCCAGTGAATAAACCTTCTTTAATCTCAGGCTCACGCTGAAGCCTTCTTATTCTCTTTAAAGCTTCCCTGTCCTCGCAGAGCCTCTCTGCAAAGGGATGCTCTGGTGATATACACATGAATGTTACACCGAATATTGTATCAGGACGGGTTGTAAAAATTCTTAATGCATCATTCATTCCATCAATTGGAAAATCAACTTCAACACCTTCACTTTTCCCAATCCAGTTACGCTGCATTGTAAGAACCTTTTCAGGCCATCCAGTAAGTTTATCACAATCCTGAAGCAGTTCTTCTGCATAGGCAGTAATTCTTAAAAACCACTGCTCAAGCTCCTTCTGTTCAACCTGAGACTCACATCTCCAGCAGGTTCCATCAATTACCTGCTCATTGGCAAGCACTGTGGCACAGGAAGGACACCAGTTGACAAAGGATGATTTTCTGTATGCAAGCCCTTTTTCGTAAAGCTTGAGAAATATCCATTGATTCCATCTATAGTATTCAGGAGTGCATGTGGTAACTTCACGCCTCCAGTCATAGCTCAAGCCAAGTTTTATAAGCTGACTTTTCATGTAATCAATGTTTTCGTAAGTCCATTTTGCAGGATGTACTCCGTGCTTTATGGCAGCATTTTCTGCAGGAAGGCCAAAGGCATCCCATCCCATTGGATGAAGCACGCTGAAGCCTTTCATCCTTTTGTATCTTGCAATAACATCACCAATTGCATAGTTCCGGACATGACCCATATGAATTCTTCCACTTGGATAGGGAAACATCTCAAGACAATAAAATTTTGGTTTTGATTTTTCTTCATTTACTTCAAAAATTTTTTGTTCAAGCCATATTTTTTGCCATTTTGTCTCTATTTCGCCTGGATCATAATTCGATAGCATGCCTCTTCCTCCCCAGTTTTTTTGGTTATTATATAGAGAAAAATGCTAAAAATTCAAACATTTTACTGAAAAATCATGAATAAGCCTAAAAAAATTAGAATAAAGCCAATGGCATAATTCATCCATTTAAAAAATTTCATAAATCTTTTCAAATATTGCATCAGGGCATTGATTAATAAAGATAATACTAAAAAAGGAATTGCTATACCAAGTGAGTATGCTCCAAGCATCTTTAATCCTGTAATAACGCTGCCACTCATGCCTGAATAGATTAAAATACTTCCAAGCAAAGGTCCTATGCAGGGTGACCATCCTGCTGCAAAACCCAAACCTATAAGAAAGGCTCCCAATGGGCTACCAAATTTTTGAATTTTCAGATTTAATCTGAATTCTCTTAAAAAAATTCCTGATCTTATGAGTCCTAAAAGTAAAAAACCAAACAGAATAAGAAAAACTCCACCAATAATTTTCAAATAATATTGATAGTCAAAAAAAAGACTTCCGATAAGAGAACTTCCAGCACCAAGAGCAAGATATACAGTGGAAAAACCGGCAATAAATAAAAGAGTGTGAAATAAAATACGGAGTTTAGAACTACCCTGAGATATTTCAGTTATTGAGAGTCCTGAAAATAGTGAAATGTATACAGGGAGTAAAGGCAAAATACATGGAGAAAAAAAGCTTAAAAATCCACCTGCAAAAGCTGCAATCAGTGTTATCTCATTCATCTACCGCACTCAGAAGGGTCTCCCTTGAGTTTGTCAATTGCATGGGCAAGTGCATCCATTATTGTCTGCAGGGATTCTCTTACAGCTTTCGGGCTTCCAGGAAGATTTATTATTAAGGTTTTTTCTCTTATACCTGCAATTGCTCTTGAAAGGATTGCAGTCTTTGTTTTCTTGTATCCTTCCCATCTCATAGCCTCTGCAATTCCAGGAACCTCCTTTTCAATAATTTCACGGGTTGCATCAGGGGTTACATCTCTTGGGTGAAGCCCTGTTCCACCATTTGTGAAAACTAAATCTGCCTGAGTTGTTGCTTCAAGAATTGCCTTTTTTATTTCTTCCTTTTCATCAGGAACTATTTTGTAAAAAACAACATCTGCCCATGAATGAACCATCTCCTCAATAACTTTTCCGCTCATGTCTTGTCTTTCACCTTTTGAGCCTTTATCAGAAACAGTAATTATGGCAACTTTGTACTTCATAGCTTTAATATCTCATCTCCAACTTTAATTTTTCCTCCTTTTAAAACCCTTGCAAAAACTCCTTCTTTTGGCATAATGCAGTCACCAACAGTTTTAAAAATCTCACATTTACTATGACAGCTTTTACCGTGCTGAGTAATCTCAAGGATACATTCTCCGATCTTTATCTTTGTTCCTATAGGAAGGCTTATTAAATCAACTCCTTCAGTGGTAATGTTTTCTGCAAAATCTCCATAATTGAGATTTAAACCTTTTGCCCTCATTTTCTCAATACTTTCAACGGATAGAAGACTAATTTGCCTGTGCCAGTGGGAGCCTGCATGGGCATCTCCTTCAATTCCAGAGTTTTCAATAACAATTGCCTCTGAAACAGATTTTTTTGTTGTTCCTTTGTTTTTGCTTATGTTTATTGAAACAACTTTACCAATCATAATAGCATTATAAAACAAATTTAAGAAACAATCAAAACAGGTTTTACAGAATTTTTTATAATACTTTCAGCAACACTTCCAATTATTACCGACTCTGTGTAGGACCTTCCTTTAGAACCAATTACCACCAGATCTATGTCCTTTATTTTTTTTAGGATTTCTTCCGCCGGATTGCCTGAGACAACCTCATAATTCAGGCTTTTGTTTATTTTTTGAATCTCCTCACGAGCTTGTTGTTTTAGATATTCGATATATTTTTCTATCTCTAAAGGTTCTTCAATAATCCCTTTTATCTTCTGCTCTGGCACAACATGTAAAATCTTTAATTCAGAACCCCATTTATTTGCTATTTTCCTGGCAATCTCTAAAGCTTTTAATGAATAAGTAGAAAAATCTAAAGGGCATAGAATTTTTTTTATTTTTATAGCCTCAGGACTGATCTCTTTAAACTCCTCTGCCTTCACAATCAAAACAGGGACTTTCAATCCTTTAAGAATTCTTTCAGAAGTGGAAGGTCTTGTGATATGTGTTTTAAATCCCATTACTGCAAAAGCTTTTTCATCTTTTATAACTTCTTTTATGCTTTCAATTAGCCTTCCAAAAGCAACTTTAAAATCCACATTTAATCTGTATCTACCAAGCTCTTCAGCCAGTGATTTAAGTTTCTCTTCAATCTTCTTTCTTTCTCTGCTAATGTAAGGCATTAAATATGCAGGTGGAGTAAGAGTATACTCCATTATATGAAAGAGACAGATGCTTTCACAATCAAAAGTATCCTTAAGCCAGACTGCATATGAAAGCACGCTCGGGGTAGCAGGTTTAAAATCTATAGCAACATAAATTTTCTCTATATTCATTTTTTCACCGGTCTGCCAAGTTTTTCTTCAACTGACCTCACCTTTGCCTCAATTCTTCCTTTGGCAGCTTTCCTGTCATCAATTTTTATATCAATTACAATTCTTTCCACTTCCTGCATCAGTGCATCTCTACATTTTTTTATAAGACCCATTACTTCATCCCACTGTCCCTCTACAATTGTTCCCATTGCATGAAGTTTATAAGGAAGCCCGCTTTCATCAACAATTTTAATGACCTTTGCTACATAACTACTAACACTTACTCCAACTCCTAATGGAACTATGCTAAATTGTGCAATCATTTTATCCTCCAATTTTAATATACATCTCGAGCAATTTTTACTGTAAGATCACCAAGCATGTTTGTGTAACTGCCAAGCTCATTGTCATACCAGCCATAAATTACTGCCTGAGTTACAGGAATCTGCAATTTATCAACCTTTGGCGAACCAATACCGCACATTTTTGATATATCAAGAGTAATCATGGCTGTTCTTGTGTGAGTTTCACTTCCTTCAATTATTGCTGCAGGACCAAAAAATCCAATTATATCAGTAGATACTTTCTGATCATCTGTGAAAAGTAGATATCCTCTTTTTTCCCTTTCTGCAGCTTCCCTGTAAATGCTATTTATAAGTTCTCCATTAATGATATTGCTTTCTTCATCTCTAAAGGCAACAACAAGTATTATTAATGATCCTGTTACAACAGGCACTCTTACAGATTGAGCAATAAATCCTATATTTTTCATTTCTGGTAAAACAAGTGCAAGAGTTTTTGCTGCTCCTGTGCTTGTAAGAATTATGTTGTTCATTGCAGAACGAATCTTTCTTAAATCCTTCGCATCTGTTTTTGGAACTCTGTCAAGAACCTGTTGAGAGGCTGTTACTGCATGAACAGTTGCCATTGAAACACTGAGGATTCTTTCAGCTCCGAAATAATCAAGAAGAGGTTTCATCATATGGGCTAAACAGGTGGTAGTGCATGATGCACCTGAAATAATAATGTGTTTTTTACTGTCATACATCTCTTCATTAATTCCCATTATTACTGTAACAGAGTCTTCTGGAATGTCCTTGGCTTTGTCTTTGATTTTAAAAGGAGCGCTAACCAGTACTTTGTAGGCTCCTGATTCAAGATGTCCTCTTACTGAGCCATCTTTTGCATCAGAGGGCAATGTGGGATCAAGGAATTTTCCTGTTGTGTCAACAACAAGTCTTACTCCGTGTTTTTCCCATCCAATGTCTTTAGGATTTCTATTTTCAGTAAGAACTTTTACCGGGATTCCGTCAATAACAATTGTAGAATTTGCTTCATCAATTTTTTCTATAACTGATTTTGAACGATAACCGTAAAGATAATTATGAAGCCTGCCATAGGTGGAGTCATGCTCAATATAAAAAGCAACATCTTTTAAAGATTGACCAACTTTTCTACCAAGATTAACGACAATCTGAGAAAAATGTTTTCTTCCCACATGATGCCATAAAGTAAGCTTACCAATTCTTCCCAAACCATTAATCCCCAAAATCATTTTTAAACCTCCTTTTTAGTTTTAAAAATACTCTGTAGAAAGATAAATTGTTTGTCTTGGATGCTTTCCAAAATACACCAACCCATTTCTGCCATCAATGCTTATGAAATCCCCTTTTTTAAGTATCTTTTTACCAATTCTACATTTTTTCTCATTTTGATAAACAATCATCCTTGAAAAACCAACCACACAGGTTTTACCAAGTTTTGTGGCAATTATGGATGCATGTGATGTAGAGCCTCCTCTTGCTGTAAGTATTCCATCTGCTGAGGCAATGTGAACAATATCATCAGGAACAGTATCGGCTCGAACAAGTATAAGTGGTGTTTCTGGTTCTTTTTGTTTAAATTCTTTTATGTCTTCAATATCAAAAACAATCCTGCCAGAAAGAGCTCCACCGCTTACACCAATGCCTGTGCCAAGCTTACTTTCATTTAAAGATTCTCCTGGAATAAAAACTGTCATCAGCTGTCTTCTGGCATAACTCATTTCCCTTGTCTGAAGAATATACAGGTCATTTTTACCTCTTCCTTCAAAGGTAAACTCAATTTCCTGATGATCCCATCTTTCTCTGTAAATCAACTTTTCAGCGATTTCCTGCAGAGATTCATAAATTTCAGGGAAAGCTTCTTCAAGGGATTTTTCAGTTTCTCTTCCCTCAATAATTTTCTGCTGCACTGAAATAGGATAAGTTTTTACCAGTCCAGAAACAATGTCTTCACCCTGAGCTCCTGGAGTATAATCACCCCATAATATGAGCGTATCTGTGGATTCCTTAGGATTTCGTGTGAATAAAACACCAGAGCCAGAATTTGTATCAAGATTTCCAAATACCATCTTCTGAACAATGGCAGCTGTGCCCCAGTCTTCAGAAATTCCAAGAATTTCTCTGTAAGCCTTTGCCTTGTCTGAATACCAGGAATTAAAAACCTGTGAAATTGCTATTTCCAGTTGTCTCCATGGATCTTCTTCTATGTAAATACCTCTTGATAAGATAAACTCTTTGTATGCCATTGCCACTTCTTTCATCTGTGAAGGTGTAAACTGAATCTTAAATTCTGCTTTGTATTTCTTTTTAAAATCATTGATAATATTGTCAAAATCATCTCTATCCAGTCCAAAAGACATTCCCCAGCACTGTAAAAATCTTCTGTAACTATCCCAGACAAACCAGGGCTTGCCTGTGTGTTTTATAAGTCCTTCTATGATTTTTTCATTTATTCCCACATTTAAAAAAGAATTCATCATTCCAGGCATTGATATAGCCCCACCACTTCTTACAGAAACCAGTAAAGGATTTGCTGAATCTCCAAAGGTTTTCTTTGTAAACAATTCAAGCCTTTTCATGGCTGAATGAATTTCCCTTGTCAAATGTTCTTTAACAGGTTCAAAATTATTTATTGCTTCTCTGCAACGGAAGACCTCTGTTGTCAAAATAAATCCTGGAGGGACAGAGATTCCTTTATTTGTAAGCCTGATTAAATTATGCCCTTTATTCCCAAGATGAATCCTATCGTTGATTTCTTCTCTTGGATGATAGATATCACACAAAATTTTTTTCGGATCATATGTCATTAAAAGGTCAAGGTCTCTGTAAGTTAACTTTTCTGCCTGATTATAGGAAGCCTTGATAATTCTACTTATTAATCTGTCAAGCTGACTTAATCCAGGATACTGCATAACCATCTCTCTTAAGAATTTTTCTGAGAGAGCATTGACAAGTTCAAAGTCTTTTAGTTCTGTGTCTTCCATATTATTTGAAAATTTCATTATTATTTTTTTTAGCCATTTTTTATAAGGTGCCATGCAGTATGTATTTACAATGTCACTTACAGATTCTGCAAGAGTTCTGAAAATATCCATGTACTGTGAGAATGTAAATCTTCTTATTTCAAGAGCAACAGAAAGCATTGATAGAGTATTAATGTATTTCTGCGAGAAAATTCCATTGAGTTCAAGAATTCTGCCAAAAAGTTTAAGATACTTCTCTATCCTGAAAAGGGTTGCCCGTGTAATGAAACTCAGGTCTATGGATTGTTCAATTTCATCAAGAAGACTGTTAAGCAAGCTTTCTAATCTCAGGAAAAAAGAAAGAGCATTAAATTTTCTCTCACTATATCTTCCTGAAACAGATGGGATTCCAGCGACAATATGTCTTTTATGTGTTATATCTTCAATAGCTTCGTATTTTTCCTGTGAAAGTATGATATTTTTAAGACTCTCAAGATATGTTACAAGGGAGTCAACCTTTCTGGATAAGGAACTGTCTCGTAAAACATCAATTAAAAAACTTGCATCAGGCAAACCATAATAAAAAGCCTCTTTTAAAAAGCTTTCAATCTCAACAAGTTCTGTTTTATATTTTGCATGAAGTAGTTGATAGAGCCTTATTGTTAATATTGCCTTGTTTTTAACAGTCTTGCTGACAGGAAAGGATTCAACCTTACTTACCAGCATATTTAATTGAGTGAAAAGAATTCTCTCTAAGGTGGAATCCTGCACGAGCTTTTTAAATAAATACTGAAGCTCCTTTAAATGTTCCTCTATCAAATTAAGATCTTTCAAAATTTCTTCAGAGACATAAGGGGTGAGAATTTTTCTATCAGCAGTAATCCAGAATTGTATTGTTTTTTCCAGTAGCTCAAGCAAAAGGGGGCTGCTTTCTACATGAATCTGTTTTCTTATAAAATGCATAAGAGGGTCTTTTCTCTTAAAGATTTCATCAACCTCAGTTGAAACTGTTCTTAATTGACCTTCTGCATTTATTTCATTAAAGTAAACAGGGATTTTTCTGAGAAGTGGCTTTACAAGGTAAAATACTTGAGAAATATCAGAATTAAGAAGCTTTGTTATATCTCTCTGGAAAAGATCAGTATCCTTTATATGAATACCGCCAAAAAATAGATAAATACTTAGTGCTGCAATAAGTTCCTTTGACTCTGAAGGATTTTTTGAAATCAAATCAAAATATAACCTGAGGTTACTTACATGATATTGATTAACATTTATTGTGTAATCTTTATAAAATCCTTTAAACTGAGGAGTATAAAAACCTAAGGAGATTAAGTGCCCTATGTAGGAATTTAAGATTTCCGATGTTTTCAATTTATAAACAGCACTGCCAATCTCATTAAGACAAAAGATTACAGATGCAGGCATTAGATAAAAGAATTTATCAAATTTAGAAAAAACAGCGTCTAAAAAAGGCGTGAATTTTTTAATATCAATCTTTTTAAACTGCAATAAAAAATTCTTTAAAATACGCCCGATTTCTCTTAAAGAAAACTCATGAAGTTCTTTTAAATGTTCCGTATCCAGTATCCAGAAATGATAGTAAACAATAGTCTGCAGATTAATCCATGCATCACCAGAATCAGAGAAATTTTTTGGTAATTCTCTCAATTTGTTGAAAAATTCCGCCTCAGAAGGAATACTAATAAGTCTATTGATGTCATAGGTTTTTGAAATTTCTTGAGCCATTGACTCTACTTCATTAAGTAAAGCTTCATAAACATGCTTTATGAAGGTAATTCCTTGAGGAAAGAATTTTTTTAAATATTCATCAAGTGGCGGAATTGAAAGAAAGAATGAATAAAATGTGTAAAGATATTTCTGATAAAAAACTGCAAAAGAATTTATCAGTTGAGGCTCTTTAATTCCTTTTTTTATAATTTCTCTTCCTATGTTTTTCAGCACTCCAAGCTGGCAGATGTAGCGGTCAAGAGGGATTGCATAAAAATATTCAAAAACCTCTGAAATAGTGTTTACATAGAAATAATTTTCATTAGCTTTACCTTCTTCAAAAAGTTTCAGGATAATTTTAAAAATGCTCTTTAAAAATGCCTGTTTTTCCTCAGTCTGTTGAAAGCCTTCAATGAGATAGTGAATTAAGGCAGAGGTTGCCTCTTGTCCCTGAGGATCCTTAAAATAATAACTTGCATATTTTACATAATGACTTTCTATTTCCTGAGCTATCTCTGATGTGTAAGGAGAATATTTCAGTTTTTCAATCAGGGCAATAGTATTTTTTAAGACTCCGGGATAAGAGGAAAAAATAGCAGTGATTTTATCAAAATCTTTGTCCACAACTGGCTTCATTTACATTTTAATTATATCAAAATTTTATAGTAATCAGAAGCACTCCTGTGTTAAAATTAAGAAAGACCTTACATAAAGATGAACAAAAGCAACCTTTTTTATGAAATCCATGAAGAATGTGGAGTTTTTGGTATCTTCGGTCATCCTGAAGCTGCCAATCTTACCTATTTGGGTCTTTATGCTCTTCAGCATCGGGGACAGGAAGGTGCTGGAATTTGCTCATCCGATGGAACAAAGCTTTATCTTGAAAAATCTCTCGGACTTGTTGCTGAAATATTTAATGAAAAAGTTTTAAAAAATCTTCCAGGACATATTTCAATAGGACATAATAGATATTCAACAACAGGTTCAAGCACAATAGAAAATGTTCAACCATTGATGGCAACCTACTCTCTCGGAAGCATTGCAATTGCTCATAATGGAAATCTTGTGGATATAGATAAATTAAAAAGCAAACTTGAAAAGGATGGTGCAATATTTCAAACCACCTCGGATAGTGAGATAATTTTGCATCTTATTGCAAGAGCAAAGGATGGCGAAGTGCACGAAAGAATTGCAAATGCTGTAAGACAGGTAAGAGGCGCTTTTTCATTGCTTCTGATGAACGAAAAAGAACTAATTGCTATCAGAGATCCCTATGGAATTAGACCCCTGTCATTGGGACAGCTTAGAGATGCCTATGTAATAGCTTCAGAGACATGTGCCTTTGATTTAATTGGTGCCACATATATAAGAGACATTGAACCTGGAGAAATGCTGATAATAAGTGAAGAAGGAGTGAAATCCTTAAAAATATTTAATTCTGCTCCAAAAGCTCACTGTGTATTTGAATTTATTTACTTTGCAAGACCTGACAGCTATATATTTGACCATATCTGCGTAAACACAGTAAGAAAAGAGCTTGGCAGACAACTTGCGAGAGAAAACCCTGTTGAGGCTGATATAGTTATTCCGGTCCCAGACTCTGGAGTTCCTGCCGCGCTGGGATATGCTGAGCAAAGTGGAATTCCCTTTGAATTTGGCTTAATCAGAAATCACTATGTGGGAAGAACATTTATAGAGCCAAAACAGAGCATCCGACATTTTGGTGTTAAAATTAAGCTCAATCCTGTAAGAGAAGTTTTGCAGGGTAAAAGAGTTGTTGTAATTGATGACTCAATTGTAAGAGGCACAACTTCAAAAAAGATTGTAAAAATGATAAAAGAACTTGGTGGAGCAAAGGAAGTTCATATGAGAATAAGCTCACCTCCTACTGTAGGACCCTGTTTTTATGGAATTGATACACCAACAAGGCAGGAACTAATTGCTTCATCCCATAAAATTGAAGAGATAAGAAAATACATTACTGCAGACTCCCTTGGTTATCTGAGCCTTGAAGGATTAAAAAAAATTATTCCCAATTCAGAGTTTTACTGTATGGCATGTTTTAATTGCAAATATCCTATTGAGTTTGAATCTAAGAAATTAAGCCAGATTGAGCTTTTTTCATGAATACACAGCCTCTTATAAACATTTACAAGATAAATCTTAAAGTAAAAAAACATGAACGAGTTTTGATTTTTACTGATACTATAAGAGCAGATGAAGTTCTTCCTGAGAATGAAATTAAAAGAAGAGAAACTTTAAAAGAAATAGCAAAACATCTTGAAAAAATTGGCAAAAACTTTGCAAAAAAAATTATCTATGCAGAATATCCATCCTTAGGCAGTCATGGAACTGAGCCACCAGAACAGTTATGGAGGCTTGCTTTTGGGAACAAAGCTATAGATAGCCTTAAAAAAACTAATCTCTTTGAAAAACTTCTCAGCAAAAATATTTCAAAAAAAGAACTTTTTCAAGCAAGACAAATAATAAGACAATTTTGCAGTGAAGCTGTTAATGCTGTAATAGCTATTGCTAACTTTTCTACAAGTCATACAAATTTTAGAGACTTTCTTACAAAGCTATGCGGTGCAAGATATGCGAGTATGCCACTTTTTGATCCCTCAATGCTTGATGGAGCCATGTGCGCAGACTGGATAAAACTCAATAAAAGAGGGATTGCAATAAAAAAACTTCTTGACAGCATTTCGAAATTATATTTAGAAACACCAAATGGAACAGAAATTGTATTATTTAAAGGAAAAAGAAAAGTTCATATTGATTCAGGAATCTTGAGCAGAAAAGGTTCCTTTGGAAATTTACCTGCTGGAGAAGTATTTTTTGCACCTCTGGAAGGCTCAGCAGAAGGAAAACTCGTAATAGAATGGGCACCTACAAGGAAGCTCAATTTACCTTTGATTTTAAATGTTAAGCAAGGTAAAGTTGTTTCCATAGAAGGAAATGAGCCTTACAAGAGAGAACTTGAAGAAAAATTAAATAAAGTTGAGAATAAAAATATAGCAGAGCTTGGCATAGGCATTAATGACAGAGCAAGCAAGCCTGACAACATTCTTGAGTCAGAAAAAATTCTTGGCACAGTGCATATTGCCTTGGGTGACAATTCATCCTTTGGTGGCAAGATTAGAACGCCATTCCATCAGGATTTTATATTTTTCAATCCCACTTTATATACCATTGACGAAAAAGGACAAAAAATAAAAATTTTAGAAAAAGGTAAATTTCTGGTATAATATGTTTTTATGAAAGCCATTGTTGAAATAGAGTTTAAAGATTTGCCTGTAGAAAAAATTCAGAAAATACTTGTTGAGATACTACATGCTCTGAAGGTTTCTGAATATATTGAAAACAGTAAATTCCAGATATTTACACCTGATGGAGTTGTTACTGAAAAATGTATCCTTGAGGCGAGTAAAGTAATCGCCTGAAGAAGAAATCCTCTGCTGTAAGCAGAGCTAACTAAAAATGTCAATAAAAATCGTCTGCCAGAATAAAAAAGCCTATGCTGACTATTTTATTGATGAAACAATTGAAGCTGGAATTGTTCTTACAGGAACTGAGGTAAAGTCTTTAAGACAGGGAAAAGCAAATCTTAAAGATAGTTATGTAATTATAAAAGATGGTGAAGCCTGGCTCCTTAACTGTCACATAAGTCCTTACAGTCATGGAAACATTTACAATCATGATCCGTTGAGAACGAGAAAATTACTGCTTCATAAAAAAGAGATTGAAAGACTGAGAGGCAAAATCCAGCAACGTGGTTACACTCTTATCCCATTAAAGATATACTTCAAAGGTCCCTATGTAAAGGTTGAAATAGCCCTTGCAAGAGGTAGAAAAAAATATGAAAAAAGAGATATAATTAAGAAAAAAGAAGCTCAAAGAGAAATTGAACGTACTCTTAAAAATAAATGATCTTTAACAAGGGGGCGAAAGGACTCGACGGAGGTAGTGAGGGCTAAGCTGCATGCCGTGGTTCCTGCCACCACGTAAAACAGGTAGGAAAAACACAACTGCCAACACAGAATTGGCACTTGCTGCTTAATTAAAAGCAGCCGCCTTCCTGAGTTCTGCTCTGAGGCTCGGGAAAGGTGTCATAAATCAGAGCTACTCTTAAGTGTTTAACCCGACACTTAAGAGAAAATTTAAGGGTTGTAGGCTATGGGTAAGCCTGTGGAAGGGCGTGCCTTTAGCTGAAACTTAAAACTTCCACTAAGCATGTAGATGCTTAGCAGTAGCACCTTCGGACGCGGGTTCGATTCCCGCCGCCTCCACCATATTATACTCTATGATATTCCTTGTCCTTAATAAAATTAAAACATCCTGTATCAGAACTGAAGCTACTTTAGTAAACATAAACCAGGTTAAAGAAGAAAGGTTTCTCTTAGCATCCGATAGTTTATCGCTTATAAACGTCGTTTTTTCAGCTGAGATACCTCTTTTTCAATGTTTAATGCATCCTCTGTGGTTACTATATTAAAATATTGCTAAAAAATTTAAAATTCACATTAAACATAACCAATTGACAAATTACCATTGAATAAGTAAGTATTAATTATGCAAACAAAGCTTACAAAAGAGGAAATAAAGAGGATAATTATTACAGAGCTTCCTAAACTACTTAAGAGGGATGCTCTAACAAGGGAGTATATATCATCACTTTTTAAAGAGAAGTTTGCTGACAAAAAGCAGACTGAGGACAGATTTGAAAAACTGCTAAAAGAATTGCAGGAACAAAGACAGGAATGGAACAAGAGATTTGAACAAACCCAGGCTGAATGGAATAAAAAGTGGGAAGAAAATGAAAAAAAATGGGCTGAATGGAACAAGAGATTTGAACAAACCCAGGCTGAATGGAATAAAAAGTGGGAAG
>NZ_JBMFOO010000010.1:40699-45590 GCF_049969575.1 Thermodesulfovibrio sp.
GTAAGTCTTTCTGTTTTATAAATAACGCCTAAGGGAATACGATCACCCCATTCAAGGGATTTTTCAAAGGCTCTTATTCTATCAGTTGGATCATAGTCCTTTTCAAGTTTATATATTCTCTGACGATACCATTCAAAGGTATTAATTTTATTAAAGCTCACACAGGGCTGAAGAATATCAACAACTGCAAAGCCTTTATGATTGACCGCTTCTTTTATTATGTATTTCAGATGATCTATGTCTCCTGCAAAGGCTCTTGCAACGAAGCTACAGTTTAAAGCAATTGCCATTGTTAAAGGATTAAACTGCTGTCCCTTTTTCTTAAAAGTTTTCTTTACAATCTCATACATAATTTCAGGATTCATACCAAGCATACCAATAACAGCACCTACTGCTACAGTGTTTGCCATGATCTTGCTTCCGCCGTGAGTTTGGGCAAGCTCAAAAAGAGGAAAATCTAAAAAATTGGGTTTATCATACTTTTTCTTGATAAAAGTGGAGTCATAAAGAACATGTCCCTGTGGACTTAGTTCCTTTTCATGCTCTATGATGCTTTCTTTATCAAGGGCAACAATTATATCAACCTTGCTTCTGGAAGCTGTTACAGGTTTATCGGAGATTCTAATCTGATAAAAATTGTGTCCGCCTCTTATGCGGGATTCATAGTCCTGATGGGTGAATACATGATAACCTGCATGAGCAAATATATGGGACAGGGTATCCCCCACTGTCTGGATACCCTGCCCTGCTTCTCCACCTATTTTTATGGTGTAATCCATCATGTTGGAGTTACACCATATTTAACAATATTTATTAATGTATTTTCAGGTTTTGGAAGTCCTGCAATTTATGTAAAATTCTTGATAAACTGACCTATCTGAACTCCAAGATAAACGCACTTTACATTATTCATACAGTCATCGGCATCCTGTTTATCAAGATGGGTTATAGTTCAGAAGTGCCTTTCTGGAATCTGATTATGTAAGCCTGTTTTTCTTCACTATAGTAAATATTGACATTGAAACCGTGTTCCTTTACTTCAGGATACATCTCAAGAATTTTATTCTTTAAATCATCAATTGTGTAAGCCATAATCTCCTCCTATTTTATTCTTTTTTCTACTTCCTGCCAGTTAATATTTTTAAAGAACGCTTCAATATACTCTGCGCGCTTAAGACCATAGTCAATCATAAAAGCATGTTCAAAAACATCCATAATAAGAAGAGGATTGCAACCTGATGGATGTCCTGTATCGTGCTCATTAATCCAGAAATTAAATAATTTCCCTGTTAAAGTATCCTGATAGAGAACTACCCATCCAATTCCACGCATTGTTCCTGTTGCTTTGAAGTCTTTAAGCCAGTTTTCAAAGCTGCCAAAGTTTTCATTTATAAGTTTTGCCAACTTGCCATTCTGAGGTAATACACCGTCTCCACCGAGATTTTCAAAATAAAGCTCATGAAGCCTTGCTCCATTCCACTCCCATCCAAGCCTTCTTTTGAGTTCTGCATACTCTGGTGTTGTTGTTTTACCATCATTTAGCATTGCTTTGAGAGTATCAATAACTTTGTTTGTATTTGTTACATAACCCTGATACAAGGTGAAATGATTTTTGAGAAGTATTTCACTAAAACCCTGCATGCCAATTAATTTTGAATAATCCTTTGCCTCATAGGACATAATGACCTCCCATTTTAATATTATTTTTTTATACTCAATATTAACAAATAAATTTTTAATTGTCAATTTATCCTTACACTCGATTTTAGATACTCTTTGCCTTACTCAATGCTCCCATCCTCTGGACTCATTTTTAAAGATTTAAAGACTACATAGTGGGCATCATATTTACTCCAGTCCGTATGAATCAGCCTTTTAGAATCGCAAGGGGATCAATGTCGGATGCACACCACCAAGAATAACAGTAATGCCCTTTTTTCTTATTCTATCAGCAATAGCATAGGCTCTTGGTGCTATAGATGTAGTAGTGCATATTACTTTTTCAAACCTTAAATGCCCTTCATTAAATCTTTAATTTCTTAAGCCTCAAAGCATTTCCAACAACTGATACAGAACTGAAACTCATGGCAGCTGCTGCCAATACGGGACTTAGAAGAATGCCAAAAAATGGATAGAGAACTCCAGCTGCAATAGGCACTCCAATGGTGTTATATATGAATGCCCAAAAGAGATTTTGTTTTATGTTGCGCATTGTTGCTCTGCTAAGTCGCCTTGCTCGAACAATTCCCATTAAATCACCTTTTACAAGAGTCACATCAGCGCTTTGCATTGCTACATCTGTGCCTGTTCCCATGGCAATACCAACATCTGCCTGTGCAAGAGCTGGTGCGTCATTTATACCATCTCCTGCCATTGCAACTATTCTTCCTTCTTGCTGCAGTTTTTTCACAATCCGAGCCTTTTCTGCAGGTAATACCTCTGCAATTACTTCGTCAATGTTAAGCTTTTTTGCCACTGCCTGTGCAGTTATTTTATTGTCTCCTGTTACCATAAATATGCGAATACCTTCTTTATGAAGGGCATCAATTGCCTGAGCAGTTGTCTGTTTTATTGAATCTGCCACTGCAAGAACTCCCATTACTTTCTCATCTATAGCAACATAAATTACAGTTGCACCTTCAGCACGAAGGCTATCTGCTTTCTTTGAAAGTTCAGAAAAGTCAATACCAAGGTCATCAAGGAGTTTATGATTACCAACAATAATTCTGTAACCATCAATTCTTCCGATTAATCCTTTGCCTGTTATAGATTCAAAATCCATCACATCAGTAAGTTTTATATTTCTTTCCTGAGCAGCCCTGACAATTGCTGAAGCAAAAGGATGTTCACTACTCCTTTCAAGGCTTGCAGCAAAGTAGAGTATTTCATCTTCTTTAAAACCCTGAACAGGAACTATCTCCACAAGCTCTGGTTTCCCAACTGTGAGTGTACCTGTCTTGTCAACCACAACAGTGTCAACCTTTTTCATTAGCTCAATTGCTTCTGCGTTTTTAAATAGCACTCCCATTGTTGCACCTTTTCCCATAGCAACCATTATTGATACAGGTGTGGCAAGTCCAAGAGCACAAGGACAGGCAATAATTAAGACTGCCACTGCATTGATAATTGCATGTGTCATTTTGGGTTCAGGACCAAGCCATGCCCAAACAATAAATGTAATGATTGCCACTGCTACAACTATCTGAACAAAATATGCTGCCACAATGTCTGCAAGTTTTTGCACAGGTGCTCGACTTCTCTGCGCTTCAGAAACCATTCGAACAATCTGTGAAAGTAAAGTATCAGCTCCAACTTTTTCTGCTTTAATTATAAGCATACCTGTTCCATTTACAGTTGCAGCAATTACACGGTCTCCTTTTTCTTTATATACAGGTATTGATTCTCCTGTAATCATTGATTCATCAACATAACTTTTTCCTTCAATTACAATTCCATCAACAGGTATCTTTTCTCCCGGACGAATGCGAATTAAATCTCCTATTTTTACATGATCCACAGGGATATCTTCTTCAATACCATCTTTTATTATCCTGGCAGTTTTTGGAGCAAGTCCAAGAAGTGCCTTTATGGCAGCTGCTGTTTTACTTCTTGCCTTTAATTCAAGCACCTGACCAAGAAGAACAAGAGTCACAATAACTGCTGCTGCCTCAAAATAAACAGGTACTTCTCCATTTTTTCTGAAGGAAGGGGGGAATATCTCTGGCATGAATGTGGCAACAACGCTATATCCATAGGCTACTCCAACACCAAGACCTATCAATGTAAACATATTTAGGTTTCTGCTTGAGATGGATTGCCAGAAACGAACAAAGAATGGTAATCCACCCCACAGGACAACTGGAGTTGCGACAATAAATTCAAGCCACTTCATAAGTTCATGAGGAAAAAATTTTTTTAATGGCATACTGATTACAGGACCCATTGTGACCAGAATAAGTGGTATTGTTAAAACAAAGCTAATCCAGAATCGTCTTCTCATATCAATTAATTCAGGATTTTCTTTTTCATCCACTGAAACTGTTTTTGGTTCAAGTGCCATTCCGCAGATAGGACAAATCCCGGGTGCATCACGAATAATTTCAGGATGCATTGGACATGTCCATTCAACTTTTGCCTGACTTCCAGCAGGAGTAATTGGTTTAGATGCATGTCCACATTTTGGGCAATGTTTGTGATCTTCACGGTGTATGGAAGATTTAAGAGTTATTTCTTTTGTCAAAGATGTTGAAGGTTCTTCAGTAAGATAAATTTCAGGGTTTTTGTCAAATTTTTCTTTACAATGTTTTGAACAGAAATAATAAGTTATACCCTTATAAATACTTGTTTCAGCAGCATCTTTATCCTCTATCAACATCTTACATACTGGATCAATAACTTTCATCAAAACCTCCTTATATAAAACTTGAAAAAATCTAAATCATCTTCAACTCCTATAAATTCATTACCTGTTTTCTCACCGCAGGCAGGAATGTCTTCAAGAGAGCCATCATAGTCTGTAACTATCTCTATTATTTGTCCCGGCTCCACCTTTTTAATTAATTCTTGAAGCTTTAGTAAATGCATCGGACACATAAGATGAACTATATCCGTAGAAACATTTGCTTGAACATTTTCTACAAATTTAAGCTTTCATTTCTACCTCCCTATGGTTAAGTTCTATAATGTCCTTTAAGGTAATTGTATTAAGAAACTCTTTCATTCTTTCTCCGAGTTTTTCCCAGATAAGATGAATTACACATACGTCAATCCTTAGACAGCCTTTTTTGGATTAAGACATGGTATAAAAGCTAAAGGACCTTCAAGTTTTTTCAAGAATCCTCTGACAAAGTTATTATTTTTAATGAACAGACTCAATTTTTTGGTAACATTT